>JBOGJG010000276.1:0-2495 GCA_050747825.1 Acidobacteriota bacterium
ACCCGAAACTTCCCCTCATTCCCGGTCATGAGATCGTCGGCAGCGTTCAAGAGGCCGGTTTCGGAGTCCAAGGGTTCAAGCCGGGCGATCGTGTGGGGATCCCCTGGTTAGGCTGGACCTGTGGGGAATGCTTTTACTGCCGCTCCGATCAGGAGAATCTCTGCGACCGGGCCAAGTTTACAGGCTACACTCTGGACGGAGGCTATGCGGAGTACGCGGTGGCAGATGCTCGTTTTTGTTTCCGCCTCCCTGACTTCTATTCCGATGCTGAGGCGGCTCCTCTCCTGTGCGCCGGGCTCATCGGGTATCGCTCCCTTCTGAAAGCGGGCGAGGCACGAAGGCTCGGCATTTACGGCTTTGGCGCCGCTGCTCATCTCGTCGCCCAGGTGGCTCTGCACCAGCGGCGCGAGATCTACGCCTTCACTCGACCCGGGGACCACCAGGGGCAGCGGTTCGCCAGGTCCATCGGAGCCGCCTGGGCCGACGGCTCGGAGGAGCAACCTCCGGTGGAACTGGACGCAGCGCTCATTTTTGCGCCGGTGGGCGAGTTGGTTCCGCGCGCCCTCCAACACGGGCAGTCGATAAAAACTATCGCTGATCTGCTGGGCCACCGAAACATCAACACAACCTTCATTTACACCAAGCTCGACCTGGAAACGCTCAGCCAGGTCCCTCTTGATTGGCCAGAGGAGGGAGCATGAAAAATCCTGACTTTCTCAGCGTTCTGGCTGCTCGTTTTTCCGACTTTGTGAGCTTTCGAGGCTTGGGTGGCGTCAACTCTCAAAACCAAACCCAGTTGCTGGGGTATTTCGATCGTTTTCTCGACCAGCGAGGCTTTCAGGGAAGAGGGCCGACCCGCCAGGTGATCCAACGTTATATGAGTACAGTCCAACATGTGCATCCGGGCACCCAGCACAATCGTCTCTGTGTGGTGCGTCAGTTCTGTCGTTATCTGCGTCAGTTCGAACCCGATTGTTACCTTCCAGAGCCCATGCTCAAGCACCAACCAAGGCCTTCTCGGATTCCTCACCTTTATACGGAGAACGAGATCCAGTCCATATTAGAAGCCGCACGTGAGTTGGGGCCGGCGGGTTCCCTGCGGCCCAAGACCTACTTGACCCTCTTCGGTTTGCTCTACACCACAGGCCTGCGTTGCAGCGAGGCATTCGGCTTAAATCTCAGCGATGTGGACCTCCACCAGAATCTGCTCTTCATCGACAATGGAAAATTCGGCAAGTCCCGTCTCGTGCCCATCTGGCCTTCGACCTGTGAAGTGCTTGAGCGTTACCTCAACGAGCGCAGGCGCCTTTTTGCGGCAGCTCCGGAATCTCCCTTGTTCCTCACTTCCACGGGCCGCCGGCTGTATCACACCAAAGTCGATTGGGCTTTTCGGCAGGTTCTCAAGCATTGTGGTCTACGAGGCGGAAAAGGCGGCCCCGGTCCGCGACTACACGACCTGCGTCACGCCTTCGCCTGCACCCGTATCCTCACCTGGTATCGCCAGGGCAAGGACGTCAACGCGCTGCTGCCGGCCCTGGCCACTTATCTGGGACCTGTCCAAGTCAGCTCCACCCAGGTCTACCTGCGAGCCAGCGCCGAACTGCTCGAAGAAGCCCATCAACGCTTCCTCAACTACTTTCGTCAAAACATCTCAGCCCAAGGAGAACCAGCAGGAACCCGATTCATCCTAGCGCACCCTTTGTTCAGGGATTCTTCCGCCCGTATCTGGCTGCGCAACGGGGGCTCAGCCCCAACACCATTGTTAGCTATCGAGACGCTCTCAAGCTCTTTCTCCGCTTTGCCTCTGATCGAGTCGGCAAACCTGTTGACAAACTCGCTGTGGAAGACTTCGATCAGAAGTTGGCGGTTGCTTTCCTCGACCATCTAATTAGAGGCGAGCCGAGGCAACTGCACCCGAACCCGCAACAACCGGCTGGCTGCGCTGCGTGCCTTTTTCCGCTATGTGGGGGGCCAAGATCCCATGCTTCTGGCACGCTGTCAGCAGATTTGCGAGATTCCCACCAAGCGCACCCCTCACCAGAGCATTGAGTCCCTAGAGGACAAAGAGATGACTGCTGTCTTGGAAAGCGTGGACCAGAGCTCACGCAACGGCCTGCGAGACGATGCGCTACTCATGTTCCTTTACAGTACTGGCGCCCGTGTTCAAGAAGTGGTTGACCTGAAAATCTCCGACCTGCGTCTGCAAACACCGCCGCAGGTGAAACTCACCGGCAAAGGCAGCAAACAACGCCTCTGCCCGCTGTGGCCGGAAACCGTCCAGGCGCTTGACAACTACCTCAAGCAGCGGGAGGTCGATGCACCACAGGGGGCTTCAGTGTTTCTCAATGCTAACGGCAAGCCCATCACTCGCTTCGGGATCCGCTATATCGTCCGCCGCTATGGAGCCAAAGCGGCACAGAAATGTCCTTCTATGAAGAACAAGAAGGTTAACCCCCACCGCATACGTCACACCACGGCGTTGCACATGTTGCAGT
>JBOGJG010000277.1:0-80089 GCA_050747825.1 Acidobacteriota bacterium
TTCCCCGCACCTTATAGGGTAATACTCAAGCCGCGAACACTTCAGGCGAGTTAAGGTCTTGATAAATCGATGGTTCTTAAGGTGAGGCTTTCACACAGGGGGCGTCTCCCAGTAAACTCCCGCTAGGGCGAACTTGACAGCGGCGGAGCACGAACTTGGGCGGGTGCAGACCCAAATTGCCAAGCTGATTCAAGCGCTCAAAGACGGCGTGCCGGCGAGTGTGGTCAAGGATGAGTTGATCGCGTTGGAGGCCCAGCAGACAGATCTCCGCAGCCGTCTCGATCGTGCGAATGAACCGCCGCCACTACTGCACCCCAACATGGCGGACCTTTACCGCCAGAAGGTCACTGAACTGGCGGAGGCCCTGGCGCGCGAGGAGAGCCGCGTAGGAGCCGCTGAAGCGCTCCGAGGGCTTATCGACTGCATCACCCTGACTCCGGACGGGGGAGAGCTCCGAATCGAGCTACAGGGCAATCTGGCGGCAATGCTCAGAGCAGCCGAAGCCCAGAGCGCTGCCAAGCCAATGACTGTCGGTGGATTGCTGGTAGACGGCGCGAGGTCGCCAGATGATGACGACCTCGTGCAGATAATGATGGTTGCGGGGGCGGGATTTGAACCCGCGACCTTTGGGTTATGAGCCCAACGAGCTACCAGACTGCTCCACCCCGCGTCAGCAAGGCATGATCTTACGCAAATATAGTGATGCAGTCAACCCTGCAGAAGTTTCACTTTTGCGCCCTCTCGGCAGCTACTGCTCGGCTGCAGCTTGATCGGCCGCAGCTGCACCGTCTTTTACGCAGCGGCAGCCGATACCCGCCTGCATGTTCTTGGGAAAAGATGAACGGGACCAAAGAGCCATCGAGCCGCCTTTAAGGGCGTAAGAACCGCCGCGAACTGCGATGTTGCCGTAGTTGAACACGTCGCTGCCCCGAAGGGGGCTTCCCGGATAGGGCTTCAGTGGGTCGCTGGTCCACTCCTGCACGTTTCCCATCGTGTCGTAAAGACCGAAGGGGCTCTTGTCCAGCTCAAATTGGCCTACTTCCACTGTATTGGCGTAGCCCATCTCGTTGACGTTGGACTTGGTGGGGTCCCAGGTCTCTCCCCAGGGATATTCAGATCCTTCCGCCCCGCGCGCCGCCTTCTCCCACTCGGCTTCCGTCGGCAACCGTTTTCCTGCCCATTCGCAGTAAGCCTGGGCATCCGTCCAGGTCAAGTTGGCCACGGGAAAATCTTCTTTTCCAAACGAGTAATACTGGCGCCAGTCGCCTTCGGCCTCGTAATTCGACTCAGTTTCAAACTTGAGAAACTCGCCGTTGGTGACCTCGTAGACGTCAATCTGATATTCAGGCAGGTTGACCGTGTGCTGGGGCATCGCGACCGCGGGGCCACTCTGGGGCTTTTCATCACTGCCCATGATGAATTCACCTGCCGGGATCGCGACCATCTCGCCCGGCAACGGCTGGGCAGGCTGATCCGCCACAGGCGCAGTGGCGACCGGATCGGGCACGGCTGGGGTCGTACAACCGAGGAGGAGTAAGACAAACGAGAAATATAATGTTGGCTTCATTTTAAGCACTTCTTATACCACTCTGACCCCCGATGTACAAGCGAATTACAAGCCGCGACTCAACCAGAATAGTTCCTTCTGACCCAGTCCAGCGCCTCTGGGCGGGAGGCAACTTTGCCCTCGAGCTGAAGATCCTCCACGGCCCTCAGGATCTCTGAGAAAACGGGTCCGGGCTTGAATCCCAGATCAATCAAATCATAACCGTCGATCAAAGGATCGGGGCGGATGGCCTCCTGGCTCAACTGCTCAAGCTTCTCCCGGCAGAAGTTGTAGGCCCTCAAATCCCGGTGACTGCTCAGGCAATCCAACCGATGCAGCTCCAGGTGCTTGTCGAAGTTCTCCATCCTTAAAAATCGCTTCAGCGTGCTCTCGCGCATTTCTTGAACATGGATGAAACGCAGATGATGCTTTACCAGCTCCACAACTTCTTCTGTCTGATCATTGGGTAAGCGCAGCCGCCGGCAGATGGCTCCGGCCATTTCAGCCCCCACCTCGGCGTGACCGTCAAAACGGATCCTCTCCTTAACCGCAAAGGTCGGAGGCTTGCCGACATCGTGCAAAAGAATTCCAAGGGCCAGGCTCTCGTCCAGATTTCCACCCGAAAGCTCCAACATCAGCCGGGTGTGCTTGAAGACATCCCCCTCCGGATGAAACTCCGGCGGCTGCTCCACGCCTTTCATGGCCTCCACTTCGGGCAGGACGACTGTTAAAAGTCCTGAATCAGAAAGCAAGTCAAGAGCGCGGGCGGGTCCTGGGCTGGCCAGCATCTTTAGCAACTCGTCTCGAATCCGCTCCCAACTGACCCGCAGCAACTGACCGGCATAGCGGCGCACGTACTCGAAAGTCTCCTCGTCCAGCTCAAAGCCAAGCTGACAGGCAAAGCGCAAGGCACGCAGAATACGGAGCTTATCCTCTTCAAATCTCTGGGCAGGCTCCCCGACCGTGCGGATAAGCTTATGCTCGAGATCCTCCCTGCCTCCCACATAGTCCACGACCTCTTCGCTGAAGGGATCCAGGAAGAGTGCATTGACGGTAAAGTCCCGCCGCCGCGCATCCTCACGGGCATTTGTAAATCCAACCTCGCTCGGATGCCGGCCATCGATGTAGCTGGATTCCTTGCGAAAAGTCGTCACTTCGTAGTTGAGTGAATCCAGGACGACAATGACGACCCCGAACTCCTTGCCTACCAGAATAGTCCGGGAGAAAAGGCCCTCCACATCGTCCGGATGGGCCGACGTGGCAATATCAATGTCGGCCACGCTTCTTCCCAGGAGCAAATCACGGACAGCACCTCCGGCGAAATAAGCCTTGAAACCGCGTTCTCTTAAGGCCTTGACGATTTGAAGGGCGCCACTGAGGCGAGACGGTTCGATCTGCTGGAGCAGGCTCATGGGCGGCATTACTGAAAGATTTCGTATGTTAGCATATCCGTAAGACCCATGCGGTTGATCATTCTCATCTTGCTCCTTTTGCAATTCAGCGCGGGACTCATCTGGAGGCTCCGGCCGCCTCAGAAAGAAGAGTTGTATTCTCTGATCCCAAAGGACGTCCTGGGGCTGATTGTGATAGACGAGGCTCCGGAGCGGCTCGATTTTCTGGAGAGAACTCAACTGGGAAAATGGGCTGACGTGGACATCCAATCCGTCCGCGAAAAGATTCCGCCTGCTCTGAGAGAGCAGCTTGTGCTGATCTTCGACCATGATTTGGAAGAAGCCTGGATTTTCGTTCATCACCTGGAACGCCAGGAGGAAGGCTCTCTGAGGATTCATTTCAGCGCGCTCCTGGAACCCCAGGCCCTGCACCAGCAAGCTCTCGAGCTTCGGATCAAGATGGGTGTGTTGAACACGTTTGGTCCTTCCGACACCCAGGTCCTGGAACAGGAGAATATCCTGATTTATAGAGGAACTGAGCCCGGACAGATCCTTTACCTGGTCCGAATGCCCGGTTACCTCATGATTTCCAACAGCGATCCGGGCTGGCTCAGGACGCTGAGAACATCTGCAGGGAAACAGGAGAGCCTGGCCGAAAGCTACTCCTTCCGCAAGATCAAGAGCCACGTTTGGCCCGGGGACGGAATTTTCCTTTACTTCAACGCCCGCCAACTCTTTCCGCTGCTGCCGGAGTTCGGTTACAGCGTCCGCTGGGAGGAAGGAGAAATCTCAGATCGGTACTACGAAATCAAGAGAGGCTCGGTGAAGTAACTACTCTTCGGCGTAGACTTCATGGCTCAGGTAGCGCTCGCCGAGGTCGCAGGTAATGGCCACGAGGCGCTTTCCCGGACCCAGCTCGCGCGCCATTTGAAGGGCGGCCCAGCAGATAGCGCCTGAGGAGATGCCGGCAAAGATTCCCTCCCGGCGCGCCAGGGAACGCGCCGTCTGACAGGCGTCCGGATACTCGACGCCTATGATCGTATCGATGACATCACGATTGAGGATCGGCGGCACGAAACCGGCGCCCATCCCCTGCAGCTCGTGAGGGCCAGGCCGGCCTCCCGACAGGACCGGGGAGTCCGCCGGCTCCACGGCTACAATTTGAATGTTCTTGATCTCCCTCTTCAACACCTCTCCGACACCGGTGATTGTGCCTCCGGTTCCCACGCCGGCTACAAAGCAGTCCAGGCGCCCTTCAGTGGCCTCCAGGATTTCGATGGCGGTGGTCTGGCGGTGGGCTTCGGGATTGGCGGGATTCTTGAACTGCTGCGGCATAAAGGAATTGGGATACTTCTGCAGGAGCTCTTCCGCCTTCTGTATGGCGGCGGTCATGCCCTCGACCTCGGGAGTGAGCACCAGTTCTGCTCCCATGGCGGATAGAACCCGTCTGCGTTCCACTGACATGGTATCGGGCATCGTCAGGATCAGCCGGTATCCCATTACCACAGCAGCCATGGCAAGCCCGATGCCCGTATTGCCACTGGTCGGCTCGATAATAACGGTGTTGCCGGGCCGAATCTTCCCTTCATCCTGCGCCTTCTTGAGCATCGAAAAGGCGATGCGGTCCTTGACGCTGAACATGGGGTTCATCGATTCCAGCTTCAGCAACACTTCGGCCGAACCCTCGGACGGCAGTCGATTCAGCCGAACAAGCGGGGTACAGCCGATTAATTCAAGGATGTTGTTGGCTAAAAGGGGGCGGTGTCGCGGCATCAGAGCGACTACTTCACGGGGTGCAGATACTGGCGGTGACGAGTCTTGAACAGCAGCTTTTCATAGTAGCGAATTTCCTTCTGCACTTCCTGGCAGCGTTCATCCAGACAACGGACGTCAGATTCCAGCTTGTCCAGCTCGGCTTGAAGAAGACGCAGCTTTAACTGGATCGGCAACAACTCTTCGAATTCCACTTCTTTTCGGTTCATGAGGATGGATGGGGAGCATAATAGCCCCTGCGGTGCGTCACTTTCAACCCCGAGCCTCTCACCTTGACTTCGATCTTTCTGAACTTACCGTCGCGCTGCGCGTTAGTGGAGACATATGCCAAGCTGTACTGGTTCTTAATTTCTCCGTTGATCTTGGCGAAGGCATCTCGAATCTCATCCAGATCTAATTTGGAGTTAATGAACAAGCCTCCCGTGCTGTTCGAGAAGTTTTTCAGCTTGCCAAAATTGGAAGAGAAGTTGTCACTGCGAACACCGACCCCGTAGATCACGACGTCCTGATCCTGAGCCACCCGGATGGCTTCGTCGTCAGTCATCGTGCTTTGGGTATCGTCTCCGTCCGATATGACCACCATGACGTTTCTACCGACCTGATCCTGCAGCAACTCCTGCACGGTCACCCACACCGCATCATACAGCTTGGTAGCGCCACCCGCCTTGATGCTGTAAATAGCACTCTCCAGAGCGGAGAAATCGAAGGTGAAGTCCTGGAGCAGGTTGACCTCACTGTCAAATTGAAGAATCGCAGCCATATCCTTGTTCGTTCTCAACACCTGCCGCACAAATTCCGTGGCAGCCTGTTGTTCGAAGTAGAGCTTGTCCTTAACGCTTCCGCTGGTATCGATCAGCAAGGCAATCGTGAGGGGGCGGGCGCTCTCACCCATTTCAAGGCTGAAGAAATCGATTTGCTGTCTCTTTCCCTCTTCGTAAACCTCGAAGTCTTCCCTCTCGAGATCCCTAATATAGTTGCCCCGACGGTTCCTGACAGTGCAAAGGATATTGACCGCATCCACGCTGGCTTTGAAGGTTGGACTGGGGGCTGGTTCCTGCTGCGGAAAAAGCGGCAGCAGAAGGAAAGCAATCGTGATCAGGACAACAACACACGTCTTCATCAAGACTCTCCATTATACATACAGATTGTGGCGTCCGCCGGTGGGGAGCTACTCAATGACAGTGCACTTGTGAGTAGCCATGTAGGTGTATAGGGCTGCGGCAGCGAAATAGATCATGAAGAAGTAGGGCACGTTCTGACCGATCACCGTCACTGCTAGATCGATCACGACAGCCGGCGTCAGACTGTAGATTCCGATGGTGAAATAGTGGGCAAACGGCAAACGGATTCCGGTTCGCATGCTGGCCGAAAGCCCGAAAACAGTCAGAAATAGAACCAGCATGGATTTTGTGGCGAGGGTGTATATGAGCCAGAAGGAGTAGCCGATCGGGAAATAGACCCACTGTATAAAGGATCTTATCTCCGGCAACTGCGACTTGCTGAAGTCTCCCAAATCCTGCCATTCATAGGTTTGATTAACGCCATCCAGGCGCAGATAGAGCCTGTCTGCCGCCAGCAGGACGGCCGGTTCCTGCGACCGGCGGGGCAGCCCATATTCTCCTGTGGTATCAAAAATAAACGTGACCACTTGGTCGTCTTGGTAGCGGTGGACGATCGGCTCCTCTCCTTGCACGGCGAGCTGGCCGTTACTCACTTCAAAAGGAGGGAAGTTATCCTGCGCCCAGTCGAAAAAACGTTCAAGGCGGGGTCCATAGTGCCAGGCGTATGCCAGGGTCAGGATGATCGAAGCGTTGGCCGACAGAAACATCAGGTACAAAAGGGTCCTGCGGATCGGCTGCAGAAAGACACTGCGATAAAAAGCAAAATCGGTAACTGCCGAATAGGCTTCGCGGTAGAATTTGAAGATGTTAAGGGGCGCCAATTCAGGGCCTACGACACCGGGTAATAGAGAATGCGGTTGCAATTTTCACAGGTGATGATTTGCGAGTTGCTCCGGATGTCGGCTGCCAATTGGGGGCGCAGTTTGACGTGACACGCCTGGCAGGACTGGTTTACGACTGCGGCCAGGGCTACGCCCTGTCGGGCTGAAGCGATCCTTCGGTATTGTTCCATCAACTCGGCAGAAATCAGTTTTTTTACCTGCTGTTGCTGCTCCTGCAGTCTCGTAATTTCAGTTTCGGCCTGTGCAGTGAAAGATTCGAGTTCTTTGCGCTGAGCCAAAACTTCTTTCTCCTTACCTTCCAGGATCGCTTTCGTCTCTCGAGCCTTTTTCTGCCACTCATCCACGGCCATCATCCGTTCCAGGATTTTGTCCTCTTTGGAGGAAATCCGACCTTCCGCATTTGCCACCTCCTGAAGAACGGCCTGGTACTCCTTGTTGGTCTTCACTTCCATCAACTGGGACCTAAACTTGGAGAGCTTCGCCTGCAGGTCCTGAACCTCTCTCTCCAGTTGGCGCCGCTGTGCGTGCTCGTTTTCAATCGCCTCCTGGATTTGGTCCTGGAGGAGGCGGCTTTCCTGCAGGGTCTGGTCCAGCTCTTCAATCTGGCTGGGGATTTTCTTGGATTTGGACTCGAGAGCAATCATTTCCAGCTCGAGGTTCTGCAGATGAACAAGGTTCTGCAGCGCTGGATTCACTGTATTGGCTCCATAAAAAAAAGTTTTGGTGGGCCCAGTAGGACTCGAACCTACGACCGTCTGATTATGAGTCAGATGCTCTGACCAACTGAGCTATGGGCCCGCACAGGCCACCAACAAAAAAAGGCGGCTCAAGGCCGCCCCTTTTGTGTTAATTTCCTTCCTTTCCTGAACTTTCCAGGAAGGTTTTTAATTTTCGGCTTCGCGAGGGATGGCGCAGCTTGCGCAGCGCCTTGGCCTCGATTTGGCGGATGCGCTCTCGAGTGACCGAGAAACGCTGACCAACCTCCTCCAGCGTATGCTCGCTGCCGTCGCCGATTCCGAAACGCATTCGGATGACCTGCTCCTCGCGCGGAGTCAGGGTCTTCAAGACCGTAGAGGTTTGCTCCTTCAAATTGATGTTGATCACCGCCTCGGCCGGAGAAATCACTCCGCGATCTTCGATGAAATCTCCCAGATGGCTGTCTTCCTCTTCACCAATCGGAGTCTCCAGAGAAATCGGCTCTTGAGCGATCTTCAGAATCTTCCGGACCTTGCTGACCGGGATATCCATCTTCTTCGCGATCTCTTCTGAGGTCGGCTCACGGCCATATTCCTGAACCAGGGCTCTGGAAGTCCGGATCAGCTTGTTAATCGTCTCAATCATGTGGACCGGAATGCGGATCGTCCGCGCCTGGTCCGCAATGGCTCGAGTAATCGCCTGGCGAATCCACCAGGTTGCGTAGGTCGAGAACTTGTAACCCCGGCGATATTCGAACTTATCGACGGCCTTCATCAAGCCGATATTTCCCTCCTGAATCAGATCCAGGAACTGCAGTCCGCGATTAGTGTACTTCTTGGCGATGGACACCACCAGGCGGAGTTTCGCCTCGACCAGTTCCTTCTTGGCAATATCTGCCTCAAGCTCCCCCTGCTTGATAGTGGCCAGGGTCGCCTTGAGGTCCGAAGGAGTGGTGAGGATCTCGTCCTCGATCTCCTTAAGTTCCTTCTCGATCTCGCGCAGGCGCAGCTTCACCTTCTTGGATTCTTCGAGCTTCAGCGGAGATTCCTGCAGCTTCTTCAGCTTCTTGGCCTCACGCTCGCGGGCGACCATCCGATCAACGGTGTCTTTGATCGCATCAACCAGCTCGTCATGGATCTGATCGGTGATGGCCAGATCGCGGATGATTCGAGCGATTGGGATGCGATAGCGAGCCAATTGCGAGAGCAGCTTCTTGTATTCTTTGGAATCCTTCCTCGCCTTCTGCATGCGCTTGCGGATTTTGGCGGCTTCTTCCTCGAGCTTGTCGATCTCTCTAATCCGGCTCAGGACTTCCTTGAGCCTTTTCTCCAGAACCTGCTCCGTGATTTCTTCCTCGCTGAAGGTCACGAAATTCTTCATGCCCAGGTCACCGCTCTTCAGTTCCTGCTCATAGTTCAGGATTTCGGCGACCACAACCGGAGAACGCGAGAGCGCCTTCAGGACGGTCTTTTCGCCCTTTTCGATCCTCTTGGCGATCTCCACTTCGCCTTCCCGGGTCAGGAGCGGAACGGTCCCCATTTCGCGCAGGTACATCCGGACCGGATCATTGGTCTTTTCCAAACTCTCGCTGGCGAGCTCGGACTCCTGCTCTTCTTCCTCGTCCGCATCGCGCTTCGGACGCAGTTTTTTCTGAACGGCTTCGAACTGCTGCTCGGAATCAATCACCTCAATCCCGGCATCGCCAAACATGTCGAAAATATTATCCAGATCGTCTGAAGAGTCGATATCGTCCGGCAGAAAATCGTTAACCTCGTCATAGAGGAGATAGCCTTTCTCCTTTCCGAGATTCACCAATTCCTTGATGCCGTCATACTTTTCTTCAATGCCGTCGTATTTGTCGTCAATGGACAATATCACGTCTCCTTCCCGATTTGGGCTCAGGGATCAAACGATCAGTTTAAAGTTCTTCCCTATCTAAAATCAAGTTCCGGCTCTAAAATCAAGTTCCGGCTCAACTTTCTTCTGGCGGATGAGTTCTTCTATACGGGTCGCCAATACGTCAAGCCTTGGTGACTCCGGGTCTCGCTTTTGCTCTTGCTTTTGTTCTTCCAGAAGTTTATGAATTTGGCGGTCCCGTTGCTTTTCTCGTAAAGACCGGGCACTTTCGCGAAGAATCCCGCTGGAAAGAGTTAAATTTAAAGAACCCAACGCGATCTTTTCGAGAAGATCCTGATCGTCTCCTTCGTCTAACAAACTTCTCACCTTTATGATGCTGATCGGACTGTTTTGTTGTTTCAACTCTAATAGTTTTGTAAAAATCCGCTCAGTCCTGAGACCCTCAAATAAAGCCGGTTCGATAAACTTCCAAATGTCTGGCTCGGCGTTATCCTCCACGAGGGCAGCTAAAAGCGTCTTTTCCGCGGGCGTTATTTGATCGTCAATCTGTGCCGCTGAGACAGAAATCTTCTTGCTGGCTTTAGGACGAGCCACCTTCCTTAGCTCGGACATGACGAGACTCTCGTCAATCTGGAGACGAGAACCGATGCGGCTGACGTACTCGGCCCGCTCAATTTTGTTGGGCATTTTCAGAAGGTAAGGCAGGATCTCATCAATGACTTGCTGCTTTCCTCTTGGGCTGGAAGGGTTCGACTGCTGTCCAATGAGGCGGTCCATCAAAAAATCGAGGTAAGGCTGAGACGATTTACAGCGCTGCCAATAGGCTTCCACTCCCTCTTTGCGCATGAAAGTGTCGGGATCATCGCCTTTGGGCAATTGCAAAACGTTAACGCTGAAACCCTGCTCCACAAACAGGTCAACCGACCGGATGGCCGCAGCCATTCCGGCTGAATCAGGATCGTAATTGATGACAACTTTCCGAGTATATCGGCCCAGAACCTTTACTTGGTTGGCCGTCAAGCTGGTTCCCAGGGAAGCGACGATATTGCGGACCCCGTACTGGTAAGGAGTGACACAGTCAAAATAGCCTTCTACCAGGATGGCGAAATCCTTTCTTCGAATTTCGTCCCGCGTGAGATCCAACGCATAAAGGTTGCTGCTCTTATTATAAAGGATTGTCTCCGGAGAGTTGAGATACTTGGGCAGCCCGTCACCCAGAATCCGTCCGCCAAAGGCGATGGTCTGACCGGACAGGTCGCGAATGGGAAACATGATGCGCTGGCGGAATTTGTCATAATAGCGGCCTGCGTTGCCTTCCTTGACCAGACCGCAAGCCTCGATTTGCTCGAGGCTCGCCCCCTGCTTCCTGAGCAAGTCCATAAGCCCGGCGGGAGGCGCAAAGCCGACGGCGAATTTAGCGATAGTGTCGGAGCCTATCCCGCGCTGTTCCAGGTAGGCCAGCGCGCCGCCCGGCCCGCGGCTTTCTTGCAGGCATTCCTGATAAAAGCGGGTGGCCGTTTCCATGATCTGAATAAGTTGCTTGCGCTCTCTGCCCTCGCCACTCTTCTCCGGTCTGGAACGAGGCAGTGCAATCCCATTGCGCTCGGCCAACCAGGCAATCGAATCCGGGAAACTCAAGTTTTCGATCAACATCATGAATTTGAAGATGTCGCCCCCGACGCCACAACCGAAACATTTGAAAATCTGTTTGCTTTCACTCACAAGAAAAGAGGGGGTTTTCTCGCTGTGGAACGGACAGAGGGCCGAGTAGTCTTTTCCACTTTTCTTCAGGTGCACGTACCCGCCAACCAGATGGACAATGCTGACGCTGCTTCTTACCTGATCGATAAAGTGATCGTCGAATTTCATGAGAAAAAGCTGTTAGCAGGGAATTATAAACAAAATATGAGCATGGTACTGTGAATTTGTGACATATCGGATTAGCAAGGCTCAGCTCAGAGCGGCGCGGGAAAGGCTTGAACAGGCGGGAGGAGGACTGAGCCTCGAACAGAAGAATCGACTCCTGACGGCCGCTACGGCTCTTGGACTGGCGGAACATGCTGCGGCGATTGAATGGATACAGGAGCCTCCTCCGCGAACTGTCCTGGAGTTCACCGAGAGTGGCGTGATGCTCGTCTTCGACCGGGAGGCAACGATCTCCCTCAAGGCTCACCTGAGCGAGCAGGAGCAGCAGGCTGCACAGGAAATTCTCAAGCCTTATCCTGAACTTAAGGAATCCTTGCAGTGCCTGGGCCTACGCAGCCTTGAAGGGGATATTCAATGGCAGAGCGCTCCGCCCTTTGATGAGGCCGGAGTTAAGGCGACTCCATAGGCGTTTGGTTCCTGATATAGTAGCGCGAGACCATATCCCAATAATTAATAAATGGGTCCTCCTCGACTAGGGCAAGAAAGCGCTGGGCATGCTGAAGGAGTGAAGTGACAAAGTAACCGGGAACGGTCTCGGGGTGCGGGCGCCAGTAGCTGAAGTAACTCCGGATCAGCAGGCTGTTCTCATCCAGAGGCAGGCTCCGCACATTTTCGATGAACCTGGGGAAGGTCTCACTTCGATAGAGATAAAATTCCACGTTGGACAGATAGAATGCCGAAACTTTAAACTCTCGCTCTTTCAAAAACTCTCCGACCAGGCGGAGCGCCTTATCTCCGCCAAAATCTCCAACCACCGGGATAATGCGGTTCTCTTCCTGCATTTTCTTCAGAAAGCGAAAATGCCTTTCTGAAGCCAGGTAATTGGCAGGCCTGCCCTTCAAATCCGTCTCTGTGATGAGCTGCTCGTAGCTTGGATAGTAAGGCCGCGGGCGGCGTCCATGACTGCGATACTTGAGACTGAGGTTATCCTCAAAAAAAGCAGTGGCTACTTGCTTTAGAGCCTGGGCGTCAGTCTTCCTGATCAGATTGGGCGCCGGCCGGCGGATCATTTCCCAGAATTCAGCCAGGTTATCCTGGAAATAATCCGCATCGGATGAAAAACGGCGGAACTGGCTAACCAGGTCCGAGGCACGGGCAGATTCGTCCGGCCGAAAGCCTTCGGGAAGCGGCTTACCGAAGAGATAGGATAAATACTCCCAGCGATTCTCCGCCTTCATAAAGAGGGACTTGTAGTACAGGTGCTGCAGGAGATTGTCACGCCGGACATCGACAATGAAGGCAATCTCAGGCTGAAGATGGGCGATATAAGTGAAGTTCTGGTCGGGTCCGACGCCCAGATAAGCCTGCCCCCTGGCTCCGAGCTCTTCAAGCAGAGGAATCACGTGCAGGTAAGAAGTCTCATTGGAAATCAGATTGTTGGTATTGAAGTAGCGAGATCGCTCGCTGAATTCCAGGATCAGGCGCTCGAACTCCCGCACAGAGAGAGTCTCTGATGCAGCGTAGGCGGAGGGCTCACCCAGAGGACGGGAGACCGGAAGGACAGCCAAGAGCAACAGTAGGAACAAGATGCGCTTTTCGGGCAGATGCATTATTCTCGATTATATAGCCGGGCCCAAGTGTCTCCAATATAAAGGAGTCAGCATAAACCTTCTGGCCGGTCTATAATCGTAATTGGGTATTATGAAAAAGGCTCTTGCATTCTTGATCGTCACCAGCCTTTTATTGAGTGCTCCGGTCGCTCCCAGCGATGATGATCAGGACGCCCAAGACAGAGCTCCCGACTCGGAGGAATTCACTTTTTTGCGACTCGTCTATTCAGGGGGCGGCTGGCGCGACTCGAGTTGGGCGACCGATTATCCCAAAGCAGACCTCCAGTTTTTGTACGGCCTGAGAAAACTGGCCGACTTCACCTTTGTCTCTTCAGAATACAAGGCCCTGCCCCTGGATGATCCTGAGATCTTCAAGTATCCCTTTATCTATGCCGTGGAAGTCGGCCGGATGTACCTTTCCGATGAAGAGGCCGCCCAACTCCGGGAGCATCTCCTGAGAGGGGGTTTTCTGGTGGTTGATGACTTTCACGGCCATTATGAGTGGCAGAACTTCTATTTCCAAATGAAAAAGGTCTTTCCTGAGTACGAGCCTGTCGATCTGCCGCTGTCTCACCCTATTTTTCACTGCTATCACGACATCGAAGAATTGATCCAGGTTCCGGGAATTCAATATCTGTATAGCGGTCGGACCTGGGAAAAAGGGGGCTATAATGCCCGCTACATGGGCATCCAGGATGAGTCAGGGCGCCTCATGGTGATGATCAACTACAATGTCGATCTGGGTGACGCCTGGGAATGGGCGGAGGTCGAAGCTTACCCTCGCGAATACGCGACACTGGCTTTTAAGTTGGGCATGAATTACATCATTTATGCGATGACGCACTGAGGGGGCCGGACCGTTATCCGAGTTCGAGAAAGGGCGGCTCTTTTTTCCACACAATATAATCTTGCAGCGCATGCAGGCCCAGGCAGGGCAGGGCGGTGAAGAGGGTGGCGCGCTCGATCTCCGGTAGGTCATACCGGTCGCAGAGTTGCTCCGCCGATTGGGCGGCTCGATCAATTTCCTGGCTGGAATAATCGGCCTTGAGCACGAATCGCGATTTCTCAGCCTTCTTTGGCCTGATCGAGTCTTGATCCAGAATCAGCAGAGTGTTGGGAGGAGGGGGCTTTTTCCACTCCAGGACTTCCGATTCCCTGAGATCCTGGAGGGCCATAATGATGGTGAGGGTGAGCAGCGCGCTCCCATCTTTCCGGCTCACCGAATAGCGCGGGAAAATGGTCTCTACCATTTTCCAGGCAGCCTTCAGGGCTGCGGTTGTAATCTCTCGTTCGGTCATGGCTCCCCCAACTCGGCCAGCTTATTGCGGATCTGCTCTGAAAAGTTTCCGGGCAGCTTGTGGTAGTTCGGCCTTCGCGATTGGGCCATTTCTAAGACTTCCCGGTAGGTCCGGGCAGCCCGTTTCTTCTGTCCCAACTTCTCCAGAATCTGGGCGCGGTTCAGATGCAGGATGTAGTTGCGGGAGTATTTCTTGTGCATCTGTTCGACAATCCTGAGAGCCTCCTTGTAGCGCTTTTCCCGTACGAACAGGACCATCTGCAGAATGCGCGCATCATCGTTGACGAATTGTCCCCTTTCAGCCGCCCTCTGCAGGTACTCAAATCCACGTTCCTCGCTCCCACGGTAGCCGATCAGAACTGCGATCCACTTGATGTACCATTTGAGATTGTCAACGATGTACTCGTACAGCCCGACGCTCATGTAGGCGTCGTAATATTCCGGATCTTCTTCAACGAGATCCAGGTGATGCTGATAGGCCTTCTTTCCATGCCCGAAAGCCCCCCGGTAACTCCGGTCAATCGTTATGGTGAACGCTCCCAGAAGCCCGTGGGCACTTCCCAGGAAATAGCGGGCGTCCGGATTCTCAGGGTCCCTCTTCAAGACCGCCTCTGCCAGCCTTTGACTCTCTTCGATATAGCGGAAAAAAGCTTTCCGGCGAGAATCGTCCATCGGCTCTTGGGCCGGGCTGGTGAAATAAGTAGGAGTGATGAAGCGGTCCAGATCCAGCTCCTGACGTTCCAGCAACTCGCTGAGCCAGACTACCGTAGCCAGGTAGATGGGCGGCGCCGGGTGCTCGGGAAATTTCCTTTTAAGAGAGGAAAAGGAATCCGCCGCCTGGTCATAATCCAGATTGTAAATGTGATCAAAGCCCCCACGGGCCTGCTTCAAAAATTCCGCGCTGCGCAAATTCTGTCCAGCGAGCGTGGGAGTCAGCATGAACACCGATAAGATTAGGGAGATAAAGCGAAACATCATCGATTAGCAAAATCAAAGGTATAGAGTATCCCAAGGCTGACCTGCCAGTTGTGCAGTTCGCCCTGAGGCCGAATCGCCGGTACCGCCGGATCAATGCTCTGAGAGGGAAGGGCGAAATCCGGAACACCCGTCACGTGATCTCGAATATCGGCGCGAAGGCCCCACTTTTCATCGAGCTTTATCTTGACGCCGCCGCCGTAACTGAAAGCAGCCTTCCATCGGCCTTTCAGTTCCACACTCTGGCCGATCGCCTGATCTCCGGCGTCACCGGAGGCTTGGTAAAAGGAAGCTCCGCCCCCGACTGAGCCAAAGGGCCGGATCCTGCTGTGACGGTCAAGCGGATAATAGAGAATGCTGTATGAAAGCTTGTGGACGTGATGGTGCCGATCCAGGCGCGGAAGGTCCTGAGCCAGGTTCTCGAAAGTCATGGGGTGATTGGCATAACTGTACTCCAACTCGGCTCCAAAGTTTTCACCCAGATTTTCCGTGATTCGGGCTCCGGCCACGTACCCATTGGCAAAATTGAGTCCCACCAGTTGGGTCTGGCCGCCTTCCTGCGCTGTGGCAAAGGTGTTGTCGTCCAGATAGCTCACACCAAAAAACGCCGAGACCTCCCACTTGTCGAATTCAGGGAAAATACCGGGAACCCGAGGCTGAGCCAGCGTCGGAGACGGCAGCAGGAACAGCAGCATGAGAGTGAGCCGACCGTGCTTTAGCATTTTTCTCTTCCTCTTTTGAATAGTTTGCGTCAAGTATATGAGCAGAAGACATCACTCTAACATGATGCCCAAAGGGGGAAAAAGATTGCAGCGGCTGGCTCAGGTTACTTCTTGTCGTCGTGGTGCCGGTCGTCGTGACGGCGGAGGAATTCCTGGAATTTAATCTTTTGCTCGGAATCAAGAGCATTCATGATTTCGGCTCGGGTTTTCGCTCCAATCTCTTTTGAACGTGCACGCGCCTCATTCCAGCACAGCTTGTACTGTTCGCGGCTCCGTTCGAGGATTTGACGGATGTTGACGGTCTGCTGCTCGTTCAAGGCGAGTTCGGCGCTGAGACGGTCCATGATCTTGCCAGGGTGACTTTCCTTCTTGCCGTCCTGATGCTGATGGTCGGTGGCATCGGCTTGTGAAGGAGCCCGGTCCATCCACAGGTAGGTTGACACGCTCCCGAAAGCACCTCCGGCAAGGAAGATGAATACCACCCAGAATAGAGCTTTACTGCGACTATTCACGATCTATTGGTCCTCCGAAACCTCGATGAGGCTATCGAGCACATACTCCAGCGAGATCTCCTGCGGCGCCTGTGCCGGCTGTTCAAAAAGAACATCTGAATAAGTAGCACCGGGATCTTCAGAACCGTTCTGAGAAAAAAGCAGAAAAGTCGTAATGATCAACAGCCCCAGAAAGAAAGGCGCCAGATGTCTCGAGGCGGTTTGGAGGCTGAAGAAAAACGGAATGGGCCGCTCTTGAGCCAGGTGAGCCACGCGCGCGGCAAAGAAAGGAGGCGGATCAACCCGGAGTACGGATCTGGACAGAAATCGCAGTAGGCGCAGGGCTGCCCATCCCCGGCGGCACTCTTCACATTCGTCCAGATGTGCCTGATCGATGGGATCGGTGGCTTCCAAATCCGAAATTTCAATGTGTTTTGTGCTCATTTAAGTTCCTGCCGTACAAAACACGTTGTAATTTCTCCTGTAATTTCTTCCTCACCCGGCTCACCCGGATGCGCACTGCCAGTTCGCTGGTGTTCAAGGCCGCCGCCACTTCAGAATACTCCTGTCCCTCCAATTCGCGAAGCACAAAAGCCGTGCGGTCCTTCTTACCGAGATCCTCCATCGCCTTGTGCAACAGGTCCAGCGAGGCCTTAGCCTCTGCGGCCGTCAAGCTCCCGTCTTCCATTGAACGTTCCAAGAGGTTCTCTATCTGATCCTCGTCATCCTTGCTGAGGTCTGTAAATAGAGTCATTCGCCGGCTGCGCATCCTTCTCAACTCGTCCAGACAACTATTGGCAGTGATCTTCGAAACCCACGGCTTCAATGGTCTGTTCGTATCGTAACGATCAAGTGTCCGGTACATTTTGAGAAACACCTCTTGCGCCAGATCCTCTAAATTATCAGAACGTCCAAGGTAGTGGTAAATGATGTTGAAGACCAGCTTCTGGTATCGGCGGACAATCTCCTCAAAAGCCTTGGCATCGCCCTGTAATGTTTCAACGACTAAGTCCGCATCGCTCTTGGACATCCATATCCAGATATTACGGTCTCGAAGGACTTTGTTTCACAAAGGTTCCGTCCGAATCCGGACTGAGATCCGCTTTCATCTCCTCGAAAAGTTCCAGTAGTTGTTTAACCACACGTGACATGTAATCGCTCTTGAGCAGAACCCAGCCTAGATCGCGATAAATTCTCCGCCTGCCGATCCTGCGGTAGCGTAGCGCACTTGTTTCGGTATCTTTGGCTACGGCCGGGTAGGGGATGATGCTGATGCCAAGCCCCTGCTCGACCAGGGGCTTGGTGATTTCCACGTTTTGCATTTCCATTGTATTTCGCAGTTCCAGACCCTCTTCCTGGAAGATCCGTTCGATCACCCGCCGCGTGTTAGAGCCTCTCTCAAAGTGAATAAAAGTATAAGGCATAAGGTCCGAGAAGCTGATTTCAGGCTGGTTGACCAGGGGATGATCGCTTTTCATCAGCAGCACCATTTCTTCAGTCACGGCCGGATATACCTCCAGGTCCTCTTCATTAAAAGGCAGGCTCATTAGGGCAGCGTCCACTTCGTTGGCACGGATGAGCCGCAGAATCTCATCATTAGTGCCGGTTGCGACAGTTAATTCAATTTGCGGATATCTGCGCTGATATTCCTTGAGCAAAAACGGAAACAAATAGGTGCAGACCGACATTCCTCCGGCAATTCGCAGATTGCCTCGCTTCATGTGAGTCAAATCGGAGATTTCCGAGATCATCATCCGCAGCTCGCTGAAGACCCTTCGGCTGTATTGAAGCAGCACCTCTCCAGTGGGAGTGAGGTAGATTTTCTTATGAATTCGTTTGAAGATCTGGTCGCCCAGCTCCTCTTCCAGAAGTTTGATCTGGCGGCTGATCGCCGATTGTGAAACGTAGAGCTTCTCGCCGGCGCGGGTAAAGTTCCCTGTGTCCACAATAGCCTGAAACATCTCCAGTTGACGCAAATCCATGGAGGAGATTTTACGGTAAAATCCCTCCCATGCAACAACACACCTACACACGGATCTTCCTGCTCATCTGCTCACTGATCGTGCTCTACTTCGTCTTTCGAATTTTCCAGCCCTTCCTTTTCCCGATTTTCCTCGCGGCAATATTGGTGACGTTGACCTACCCGGCATTCGATTGGACTTGCAGGCGTCTAAAAGGGGGTCGCAACCTGGCTTCTGTCATCACCTGCCTTTGGATAACCATCCTGATCATCGTGCCTTTCCTTCTCATGCTCATTCTAGTTACACAGCAGATCACAGGCGTCTATGGGCAGTTCCAGGAATCTCTTGATGAGGGAGAGCTGCAGGCTGTTTTTGATTTCCAGAACAACCCCTATCTGGGTCCCTGGACGGAATGGCTGGGTCGTCAGTTCGATCTGGATTTCAGCCAGATCGACGTCATGGGCAGTGTGGCGTTAGGCCTGCGGCAAGTCAGCATCTTTTTCCTGCAGCACACGACGGCCATCCTGTCCGGATTCTTTCAGTTCATTGCGAGCTTCTTCATCATGATCTTTACGATGTTCTTCCTGTTTCGCGACGGCTCTCGGTTGCGCGAGGAGCTTCAGACCTGGACCCCCCTTTCCGCTCGCCACGAAGGACTGATCGTCAGCAAATTTCAGGAAGTTGCCAGCGCGACCGTCCTCGGAAGCCTTGCCACGGCGATCGCGCAGGGAGTGGCGCAGGGAATCATTTTATGGATGCTGGGAGCTTCAAATGTGCTGCTGTGGTCCACGCTGGCCGCTTTGTTCTCACTGGTTCCGATCATCGGAACTTCCATCGTATGGGTCCCCTGGTCCGTCTACTTTCTGGCCACGGGGGAGGTCATGCGCGCGATTATTTTAGTGCTTCTGTCCGTTTTGCTGGTAGGTTCGATCGATAATGTGTTGCGTCCTGTACTGATCGAAGGACGGACTAAGATGCATACATTAGTCGTGTTCTTTTCAATCATGGGCGGGATCGCTTACTTTGGAGTAGTGGGCATGATTTTGGGACCCATTGTAGTTGCCCTGGGCCTGACGTTTGTTGAATTGTACAAAACTGAGTTCGAGGAAGAGTTGAAGAAGGATGAGCCTTTACAAGAACTGGATGTTTAGATGGGAGAAGAGGCTGACCCTGCGCGACGCCAACCGCAGCGTCTTCCCATTCGATTGGGGAGTGGAGTGGCTGGGCAATGGAGCTTCGCCCCCTGCACCAGAAAATCCGCTTGCGCGCTTCAAGGAATTCGCGCGGGACAGCCTGGCCAACAGCCATGATTTCTATTCTCCACCGGAAGCCGGAAACTTTACGCTGAAAGACGATCTTTTAAGTTTTTCAAGTCCCACACCCACGCCCTACCCGAAGAACAACACGGCCTATGGACGGCTTTTCCCGGCAAGGGATCGCACTCGAGCCGTAATTCTCGTCCCGCAATGGAACTCCGATGAAAACAGCCATGTGGGACTTTGCCGAATTTTCCAGAAGATGGGGATCAATGCCGTGCGGTTGACTCTTCCCTATCACGAACAACGCCTTCCCCCTGGGATGAAGCGAGCCGACTTCATGGTGAGCCCGAATATCGGCAGGACCATCCATGCCACCCGCCAGGCCATATTGGAGCTGCGCCAGATCGTGCACTGGCTGCGCCGGGAGGGATATGAGCGCATCGGCGTTATGGGCACGAGTCTGGGCTCCTGTGTGGCATACCTGGCATTTATTCACGACAGAAACATCTCCACAGGAGTTTTCAATCACGTCTCGGCTTTCTTTGCTGACGCGGTCTGGACGGGGCTGTCCACGCGTTACGTGCGGTCCGGGCTGGAAGGCAACATATCGCTCGAGGACCTGCGTCGCTGCTGGGCGCCAATTAGCCCCTGGTACTTTATCGAACAACTGGAGAATGATGACCGTCCCCACCTGCTGATTAACGCCAAATATGATCTGACTTTTCTTCCCGAACTCACCCAATTAGTCTTCGATCGATACGCTGAAAAGAAAATAAGGCTGGACCGGGCAGTACTTCCCTGCGGGCATTACACCACAGCCCGCTTCCCTTTCAATTACCTGGACGGCTGGCATATCTGCCGCTACCTGCAGCGCCGGCTCAGGCTGGGGGAGCATGGTTAACAAGATCCTGATCACTGGACATCCGGGAGTCGGCAAGACAACATTGTTGAAGAAGGTGATCGCCCGCTGTGCTGATCTGGCCCTGACCGGCTTCTATACCGAGGAAATCCGGGAGAATGGCGTACGCGTCGGCTTCAAAGCGGTTGGGCTGAACGGCAGCTCGGCCGTTTTCGCTCACAAGAACTTCCAGACCGGTCCCGAGCGGAAGGTGGGCAAATATGGAGTAAAGCCTGAGGCGCTCGAGAGTCTGGTCCTGCCTCATATCGACGCGCAGCGAAAAGGGGCGGACTTGGTGGTGATTGATGAAATTGCCAAGATGGAGCTGATTTCAAAATTGTTTCGCCAAAAACTGATCGACCTCGTCGAATCGGACTCTCCCGTTTTTGCCAGTATTTCTCTGAAGGGCACGGGCCTGATCAAGGATCTCAAGCGGCGAAAAGATGTCGAATTGTTCACCCTGACACAGCAGAACCGGGACGTCCTGATCGAGCAAGTCTACCGTAGCGTCAAACGGATAACGGGTGCCGGTTAACGGCGGGCAGCTGGCAGTAGTCTGGGCTACCTATAATCTAACAGCCTGTAAAAGTCCTGAGGGGCCGTGCGTCAGGGAAGTCTCCTCCTGAAGCCATTTTAAAAAGAGTCGCACTAGCAGCAAGGAAATTCAGGTGTCAAGCGAAGGCCTACGCGTGACGGGTGCGCTATACTACTACGCATCATGCGAACTGGGCTATTTTTGTCGCTGCTGTTGGCGGTGGCTGGTCCGCTGCTGGCCTACGATATAAAGAAAATAGATGTCAAGCCGGCAGCCGAGTACCCGGCCCGTCAGGATTTTCAGAACATCGTGATTGGGGTCTATCCCTGTGAAACCGAGCAGAAGGCTTCTGAGTTGTTCGACACCGACAAACTTCACGAAGAAGGCTACATGCCAGTTCTGGTGGTGGTCGAGAATAACAACGAGTTCGCCATCCGGCTGCACGAGCGAGAGATTTTTTTCATTCGCCAGGATGGCATCAATGTCCCCAGCGTCCCCTTCCATGAGGTCATCCTGGGCATCAGCATGAAGAGAAAACTGTCCTCGGTGCCGACTCGGCCTGAGATCCTGATTCAGCAGGTGGGCAACAAGGACATGGTTCAGGACTTTGAACAAAAAGCCTTTGGTGAACGGCTGATCCCCCCACATAGTTCCGACTACGGCGTCGTTTTTTTTCCTCTCTCTGAAAGCAATGACCTGGCTGGCACACTCCTCTACTTTCCTGAGGTGCTGAATATTACCGACGATGAACAACTGATGTTTTTTGAAGTTGCCCTGGGAGGGAGGCAGGAATGATCGAGGCTTTGGAAAATCAGTGGGCGCTCATTCTGGGCGCCTCGAGTGGATTTGGCGAAGCGGCCTCGCTGGAGCTGTCGCGCGCCGGCATGAATATCTTTGGCGTTCATCTGGATCGGAAATCAACGCTTGCAAATGTAGAGCGTATCCGGAGTGAGATCCGGAGTGCCGGAAAGCAAAGCCGCTTCTTCAACGTCAACGCGGCCGATGCCGAAAAGCGGGAAGTGGTGCTTCAAGAGATTCAGAATACGCTGGAACAGCAGGGGGCGAATGCCGCCGTTCGGGTCTTGCTCCACTCGCTGGCCTTCGGCAGCCTGGGACGCTTTTTCCCCGAGGACGGGCAAAGGCCAATGGGCAGCGATCAGATCAATATGACTTCGGATGTAATGGCTCATTCGCTGGTGTACTGGACACAAGGGCTGCTGCAGCGAAATCTGATTGGCGAAGGCACGCGCATTTTTGCCATGACCAGTTCGGGGGGACATCGGGTGTGGCCCAGCTATGGTCCTGTGTCTGCGGCTAAGGCCGCCCTTGAATCTCATATCCGTCAGCTGGCCCTCGAACTTGCTCCCCGAGGGATTACCGCCAATGCCATCCAGGCCGGGGTGACTGACACGCCCGCCCTGCGCAAGATACCGGGACATGAGGAGATGGTCGAGTCCGCCGCTAAGGCGAATCCGGGAGGACGACTCACGACGCCCCGGGACGTCGGTCGCGCCCTCGTCGCACTGAGCCATCCCTATACTCAATGGATGACCGGCAATGTGATCCGCGTGGATGGGGGAGAAGATATCACCAGCTAGAATGGAGAATTTTCCTCAAGTCAAATTCCAGGAGTACCGCTTAGATAATCGTCTCCAGGTGATATTGCACCGGGACGACCGTGTCCCTCTGGTCCATGTCAGCGTTCATTATCGGATCGGCTCCAGTTACGAGAGGCCCGGCCTCTCCGGGTTCGCGCACCTGTTCGAGCACATGATGTTCCAGGGGTCCGAAAATATCGGAAAGAATGAGCATGGGAGGCACGTGGATATGGCTGGAGGGAGCTGGAACGCCTCCACCAACAAAGATCGCACGAACTATTATGAGACGCTGCCGGCCCACTACCTGGAACTGGGGCTTTGGTTGGAAGCCGACCGTATGCGCTCCCTGAAGGTAAGCGAGGAAAATTTTGAAAACCAGCGGCAGACGGTCATCGAAGAAAAGAAGCAGAGTTACGATAATCGCCCGTACGGCCGGGCCTACCTCAGATTTGACGAGCTGGCTTATCAGAACTGGGCTTACGCGCATCCAGTCATTGGCTCGGTGGAAGACCTCAAACAGGCCACTCTGGAGGATGCTCTTGGCTTTCACCGCACTTATTACGGACCTGGGAACGCAACCCTGGTTTTGTCCGGTGATTTCGAAGAGAAGGAAGCTCTGGAAAAGATTCGACTGTACTTCAATTCCATTGAGGACCGCACGGCGCCTGCTATTCCCGACCTGAGCGAGCCTCAACAGCAGGAGGCAAAGACGGAGGTGATCCGCGATCCACTGGCCAGCCTTCCCGCGCTGTCGATTGGCTACCATATGCCCGCGATCGACTCGCCGGAGTATTACGCGCTCTCCGTTTTGGGTCTGGTCCTTTCAGAGGGCGAATCCTCACGGTTTTTTCGCCGCTTGGTCCGGGACGAAAACTGGGTCACGGGACTCTCTGCCGGACCGAATGAGTACAAAGGGCCTGAGATTTTCGCTTTGTGGGCCCAGCTTCAAAACGGAGTGGAGCCGCAAAGGATTTTAGACACGGTAGAGTCGCTGCTGGCGGAAGTGCAGGAAAGGGAGATACCCGAGCAAGAGATCGAGAAGGCCCGAAACCAGTTGGCCCACCGATTTATTGAACGCCTGACTACAGTCTCTCGCGTTGGAGAGTGGTTGGCGCGCTATGCGCTTTATTACGACGATCCCCACATGCTCAATCGCCAGCTGGAGCGATTTTTGTCCGTTACGGCGCAAGACATTATGAAGGCGGCTCAACGCATTCTTGGCCCTGAAAACCGGACCCTCGTTCTCGTCGAGCCGGCGAATAATTGAGGGGACGCGAATGATCTCGAAAGCCCCCTCACCCGGCAGGGTTAAGAACATCTCTTATCCGGAGATACCCTCCGTTCAGCTCGAGAACGGCCTTCAGGTTCTGCTGGTGAAGGATCACTCTTTCCCCCGCGTTACCATCAAACTGGCGATTCCAGTGGGGCGGGCAGCCAGTCCCGATGACAGTCTAGCGTTGATCACACTGGCTGCCAATCTGATCAAGGAAGGCACAACCAGCCGTTCCGCCCAGCAGATCTCGGATTTAATGGATCGACTCGCCATCCAGTACGACAGCGGAGTCTTTATGGAATATTGCCTGTTTTCGATGAAGGCGCTTCTCGCCCATGCTGAAACGGCAATGGAGCTGCTGGCAGACCTGCTCCAAAATTCCACTTTTCCGGAGGAGGAACTGGCCCGGGTAAAGATCCGCTGGCGAAGCAGCCTCATTGCCCAGCGCAGCCAGCCGGAATTCTTGGCCAACGAGCAGACCTTCCATGCGCTCTATCCCAATCACTCTTATTCAAAAGTTTCCATCCCTGCGCAGCACCTGGAGAAAGCTGACCGGCAGGCGGTCCAGGATGTTTTCTCCCGGTTTTTTGTCCCGGCGGGGGCTTTACTGGTATTGGCAGGTCCGCTGGAGTTGAATGAGGCGGGCCGCCTCGCCTCCAGATTTTTTGGGGACTGGAACCCCCCGAACGCGCCGCCCATGCTTTACGGCGAATTAGCCAGACAGAAGGGGCGGAAGGTCTATCTGGTGCATCGGCCCCACTCCATCCAATCCACAATTACTGTATCAACCTACGCCTTGCCCAAGAACCATCCAGATTCCCTTGTTCTGAAACTGGCGAATCAGGCATTGGGAGGCGGTGCCAGCGCCCGACTCTTTCTGAACCTCCGTGAGGATAAGGGATACACTTACGGGGCTTACAGCCTGCTCAAGTCGTATCGATACAGCGGCGTTTTTGCTGCCAGCGCCAACGTAAAGAGAGAGGCGACACTCGAGTGTATTTTGGAGATTTTTTCGGAGTTGGAGCGAATGAGTTCCGCGACTCCCGCTGAGGACGAGCTGAATCGCTGCCGGTCTGAGTTAATCGGTTCTTTCGTCCGGCAGATGCAGACTCCGGAATCAATTTCAGTTCTGGAAATTGTCCGCCGGTTGTACGGGCTGCCAGAAGATTATTATCAGAATTTTATCCCTGGAATCCGATCGGTGGAACCTGCTATGGTAGCTGAGCTATCTCGGCAGTTGTTTGAAGGTCAGGACCTGGCGATTACGGTCGTTGGTGACCAGGATCAGGTGGAAGATCAGTTGCGGGAAATCGGACCAGTCCACGTCTACGATATTCTTGGAAATCAGCTATGAGCACGTCAAAAGAAGAGCATTATGAAAAGGGAATGGAACATTTCAGCGAAGACCGAATGGATCAGGCCATCGAAGAGCTGTACAGAGCGTTGAAGATTGACCCCGCCTATGGCGATGCTCTCCATGCTCTGGCCATGACCTACTACCACCAGGGCGATATCGATAATGCCATCAAATACGGCGAGCGTTACCGCGAGGCTGACCCCTCGGAGGCGCTCGCTTATACCAGTCTGTCCATGTTTTATAATGCCAAAGGCATGATTGAAAAGGCCGAGGAGATGGGAGCGAAAGCCAATGCTCCTCCGGCCCAAAAATAGGTGCCACGTGGTCATAAGACAATTTTGAAGGGAGATGATTCTATGAATCGCAGAAACTTTGTAAAGAGCGTAGTGGCTGGAGCGGCCGCGGCTTCAACCTGGAATGCCAGGAGCTATGCGGCAGTCCAGGGGGCCAATGAAAGACTGCGCCTGGGGGTGATCGGATGCGGCTCGATGGCCAATTCGCACATGAATGCTCTTCTGGAGATGAAATCGAGCGATAACATAGAGGTCGTTGCCGTATGCGACGTCTATCAGAAGCGCCTGGACGCAGCCGCCCAGAAGACGGGTGGCAAGCCTTTTCCCCGCTATCAGGACCTCCTGGCGCAAAATGATATCGACTATGTCCTGATCGCCACTCCCGAGCACTGGCATCACCGCATGATCCTGGACACGATTGACGCCGGAAAGCACGTTTACGTGGAGAAGCCGATGACTCACTCCATTGAACAGGCCAAGGAGGTCGTGCACAAGGTCAAGGATTCCAACGTGAAGCTCCAGGTGGGCGTTCAGGGAATGTCTGACGAGTCCTATGAAGTGGCCGAGCAGTACATCCGGGAGGGGGCTCTGGGTACCGTGGTCATGGCCCAAATCGACTACTCACGGAATTACCTGGGAGATTTTTGGGCCGGCCCCATAGATGAGGACGCCAAACCGGGGGTGAATCTGGATTGGGAGGCCTGGCTGGGACCGGCTCCCAAACGCCAGTGGGACCCTCGCCGCTACTTCCAGTGGCGCCGCTATTGGGATTACTCCGGAGGAATTGCCACCGATCTGTTTATCCATCGGGTTAGCCGCATCATCAAGGCAGTCGGCCTGGATTTTCCCGATCGCGTGGTGGCGACCGGCGGCACCTGGCATTTTACGGACAGCGTGGCAGAGATCCCTGAGACCTTCAACATGCTATGCGACTATCCCGGAGGGCCGACTGTGGCTCTGATTTCTTCGATGGCCAATGACACGCCCATCGATCACGTGATCCGCGGCCACAAGGCGACGCTGGAGTTCACCCACGATGGTTTTGTGATCACTCCGCAGGAAGCTACCAGCGAGGACGCCATCAATCCCCAGGACCGCCGTGCCGGAGAGGTTTGCTTGCAGGTTTATCGGAAGAGGGGCGCCGAGGACGTGACGCTGCATCACCGCAATCTGCAGCAGGCTATCCGTCAGGGCCAAGAACTGAAATGTGACGCTCAGCTTGGCTACCACGGCGTCGTAGTCACCATGATGGGCGTCGAATCCTTCCGCAACCGCGACTACCTGCGCTGGAACCGCGAGAAGGAAATCGTGGAACAGGCCTAAGAACACGAATTCTGCTAAAATTACCGCCCTTCCCGATAATCAAGCCGGCGTAGCTCAACGGTAGAGCGGCGCATTCGTAATGCGTAGGTTGTAGGTTCGATTCCTATCGCCGGCTCCAGGATTTTCAACAAATCAGCGAGCTCCATCGATCAGGCTACGGCGGCCACAGCCGCCGGGCTGGCCAGATGCGCCGCTGCTCCCGGGATTATCTCCAACGCCTCGACCACTTCCGGAAAGTAGCGCGCCAGCGGCTGTCCCGATTTGGATTGAAGCACGCTCGCCATCTTCGCAGCCTTCGGCCTCGCTCGTCAGCGGGCAGCGGTCAGCGGTCAGCGGGTCAGCGGCTGCATCTCGAGTTCCATTGCTTTACCGCAGCACCTTTTCGAGTTCAAAGCGCCCGCGTGAAGAAACCAAAGGTTCAAAGAGATCACCTTTCCTGCTGACGCGGCGGCGGGCGTTATCGATGCGAAAGTCTTCGATCTTGATTCCTTTTCGGACTTCTTCCCAGGTGACCGGCATCGAGACTGTGGCCCTGGGTTTGGGACGCACGGAATAGACAGAAGCGAGTGTGCGACCCCAGGCGTTCTGGTTGTAGTCCACCAGTACCCGGCCAGCCGGGCGCTTGCTGATCCGGTACTCTGCCGTGATCAGGTCGGGATAAAGCCCCTCCAGGCTCTTGGAGAGCCTCTTGGCGAAAGTCCAGACCTGCTTCTGAGTGGGGCCTCTCACTATAGGCACATACGCATGGATACCCTTTGAGCCGGTGGTCTTGGCAAAATTCGGGATCTTCAAAGCATCCAGGGCCTCGTGGACGATCAGGGCCGTCTCACAGACTTTTTCGAAGCCGACGTCACCGACGGGGTCGAGATCGAAATGGAGATAATCAGGACGATCCACGTCATCACATCGGGCGTACCACTGATTGAGATCGATGCAGCCCAGGTTCACAACCCAGAGCAGCGAAGCCACGTCCTGGACCACCGGAAAGTCAATCACGTTTCCCGAAGAATGCTTGATCGAACAGAGCTCTATCCAATCGGGACGGTATGAAGGAGCCCTCTTCATAAAGAAGAAATCCCCCTTCCAGCCGTTGGGGTAGCGCTTCATGACCATGGCTCGGTCGCGCAGATGGGGAAGAAGCACGTCAGACATATCGGAATAATATTGAAGCAGGTCGCCCTTGGTCAGTCCCAGATCAGGCCAGAAAGGCTTTCGCAGATTGGTAAGCTTCAGCTTGCGGCCATCCAGATCGTATTGAACACTGTTCTTGTCTGTTGGAATCTTCAGAGCGCTATGCCGCTCCTGGGCTGTCTTCGGCATCTCCTGAATCCATTATATCGAGCCCGTAGCCAAGTCGTTAACCGGACGCCTGGCCGGGACATTTTACTCGGGGAGCCAGCCACCTTATCTCCTGGTAGTATCCCAGGACGGAGAAGTGAATCGCCCTCCCCAGGGAGGATCCAGCGGGAGGCAGGCGTCAAACTCGGTGATCAGCGCGGACTCCAGTTCCTGACCATACAGATCGTTCATAAACAGATCGATAATCTCCCGGCAAAATCGTTCCCAGCACCCCTCTTCCCGGCCGGGCTCAATCGGATAAAACATTACATCATTGGCGCGCGCGGCCTTTAAGTCGCCGACGGCGTCGCCGATCATGAGCACGCGACCAGGCTGGTACTTGCCTCTCGTCGCAAGTTCCAGGTGCTCCTTCTTACTGCCCATTTCCTGTCCGGCGATGACCGCCACATACTGGCTGATGTCGTTCTCTTCCCATTCTCGAAGCAGCGCCTCTCCAGGAGTCGAAGAAACCACAACCACGTCGGCCTTGAGACGCAGTTTCTCGAGACAGTCTCGAACCAGCGGGAAGGGCCTTACATCCTGGACGACGCGAGTCACCGACTCATTCACCTCCAGACTCCAGTCCAGCACTCGTTCGAGCTCCTGGCTTCGCGTCCGTTCAATTTCCTCTCGCAGAGCTGGATTGCCGAGCTTGGTTTCCTTTCTGGTCCAGGCAAGCAAATCGTTGAGGGGAGGAATTTCAACGCCGCGCCTTTGGACCTCGGGCCGCCCGCGCAGCAGATCAAAGGTCTTGAGAAGAGCCAGAAAGCGGTTGCAACCCCGATCCTTGGAATAGAGGTTCACAAACTCCCAGGCTTCCCGGGTGTATTTGGAGACTCCAGCCAGGCGCCATTTTTCGATCGTCACCGGGCAAAAACATTCTTTGTGCTTGGGCTCCATGGAATCGAAGACACATCCATCTGAATCGATTCCCACAAAGAATTCGTGCTTCGGCTTGAAATTCTCCAGATCCGATCGAGTAAAGCTCATTGATACTGTTCCTCCCACTCCGTGTGAAAGACGCCGTCTTTGTCGATGCGGCGATAAGTGTGGGCGCCGAAATAATCTCTTTGCGCCTGCAGTAAGTTGGCGGGCAGCCGTTCGCGGCGATAACTGTCGAAGTATCCAAGCGAGGCGCTCAAAGCGAGGCAGGGGATGCCGAGCCCAGCCGAGGTAGAGACAGTTTGCCTCAGTGCTTCCTGCAGTTGATTGGCCAGAAGGCTGAATTCGGAATCCACCAGGAGGTTGGGCAGATCCGGATTGCGCTCAAAGGCAGCCTGGACACTGTCCAGCAGCCGGGCCCGGATGATGCACCCGCCTTTCCAGATGCGGGCGATCTCCTTGAACTTCAGTTGGAAACTATATTCGCCGGAAGCTTCACAAAGCAGCGCAAATCCCTGAGCGTAGGAAGTAATAATAGCCAGCCCAAGAGCTCCGCGAAGAGTCTCGGTAAAGTCTTGCTGGTTCACGGAAGTCTTGCCAGGACCCTGTAAAACCCGGGCTGCCGCCACTCGCTGCTCCTTAAAGGCGGAGAGTATCCTGGCCTCCACAGCCGCATTGATGGTGGGCGTGGCCACGCCGAGATCCAGAGCGTTCTGCGACGTCCATTTGCCCGTCCCTTTCTGGCCGGCCTTATCAAGGATCAGCTCGACCAGAGGCTTCTGAGTCTCCTCGTCCTTCTTTCCCAGCACCAGAGCCGTGATTTCAATCAGAAACGAATTCAACTCTCCCTGGTTCCAACCGGAGAAGACCTGTTGGATTTCATCAGCACTCAGGCCCAGTCCGCTCTTGAGGATGTCGTATGCCTCGCAAATGAGCTGCATGATGGCGTACTCGATGCCGTTGTGAATCATCTTCACATAGTGGCCCGAACCACCTGGACCGATATAGGCGCAGCAGGGACCATCATCGACCTGGGCGGCAATGCTGGTAAGGATGGGCTCGACCTGGCGATAGGCCGCCTCCGGACCGCCCGGCATGATTGAGGGCCCGAACAGCGCGCCCTTTTCACCGCCGCTCACACCCATCCCGATGTATCGGATACCCTTCGCCTCCAGCTCCTCGGCCCGCCGAACGGTATCCAGGAAGTATGAGTTGCCGCCATCGATGAGGATATCGCCGGCCGAAAGCAGAGGCGCTATATCCTGGATGACCGCGTCCACGGGCCCGCCGGCGGGCACCATCATAAGGATCTTACGGGGCGTCTCCAGCTCGCGGACGAGCTCGTGCAGACTGGATGCCACGGACATGTCCTTGCCGGCAAAGGCGCGCTGAGACGCCTGGCGCTTGTCCCCGTCCAGATCGAAGCCCGCTACCGAAAATCCATTCCGCTCCACGTTGAGAGCCAAATTTTGTCCCATCACCCCCAGGCCGATAACGCCGAATTTTTGCATTGGGCGAGAGTAACGTGAATGTACGGAAGGGTCAATACGGGACCGTCGGCGCGCGATCTAATGCCGGTCCAGCCAACAAGCCGCGGAACTTACCACAGGCTGTTAAGTTCCGCATAGGTGCTCGCTCAGCCACTTTCGCCATTCCTGGCGCGTGCGCAGGTCAACTGTCTTGATGGCCTTCCCTGGCATTGCCAATTACACGCGGTCAATAAACTCGCGGTTCTTAATCGTAACCGGGATCTTGTTCAGCTCGCGCACCGCGGCAGCGACATGCTCGGAGTAGCGGCGGAAAGCCTCTTCACCCTTTTCAGCCGTGGCCCGCTCCGGATTGCCGATCACTCCCGTCTCCGTGAACTCGTGATGATCCATTGGAAAATGGAAGTAGCTATAGCCGTCGAACTGAATGTCAGGCGCTCCGTCTTTCTTGCCGAACTTGTCGGGAAGCCAGCGTGGAATGTGGGTGTCCGTTTTGACCGCCCGATCCATCCGCACCAGACTCGAGTTCCAGGCCAGCATCTGCGAAGTCTCCAGTTCGCTGGAGTGCCACCCCGGAGTCTCCTCCGGAGGATTCTCCATCAGGTCGCCGACCAGCCCGGCATAACGCTCCATGTAAGGTTTGGCGAATCCCACCAGGGCTCCCGTGTCATAGCGAATTTTGCGCAGTACGGGGTCGATCACTTTCACGTTGGAACCGTGGCCGTTGATGAACACCAGCTTATTGAAGCCGTGGTGAATGAGGCTGCGGGCGATATCGTAGAGCAGCGCATGCAGCGTGGACGGCCGGATGGTGATCGTGCCCCGCCCCTCTCCCGGGCCTGCCATGTGCTGGGGTGAGTAGCCTGTCCATACCACTGGTGTGTGCAGCATGTTGTTGATCCTGGCCACTCGGGAGGCGATTTCCAGGGCTGTTACCGAGTCCGTGCACAGCGGCAGGTGGGGCCCGTGCTGCTCGGTGCTGGCCATTGGAATCATGATCAGATCGCAATACTGCAGATAGGACTGAATATCCGGGTAAGCCAGGTCAGCGATATTATGGGATGGAAGCTCGACTTGTACGCTCATGTCGATTTATTCTCCTTTCTGTTTTAAAAGCGCCAGAAAGTGCTCAGCCACTTTCAGCGCAAACTCCGGACTGTTGATATGGTGCGGGTAAGTCTTCAGCGGAATATTCGGGCGAAGGTCCTCTTTTAAAGCTCTTACGAAACTCTGATCGGACTCGGGATTCCAGAAGGGGCCGCCTGGTACATTGGGGATGGAGAGTCCCTCGGTAGGAATGATCACTTCCAGAGGTCCTTTGGCCTGGTTGAGCTTGCGGGCAAAGATGCGGCCCAGCTCGGTCATCTCACCAGTCAAAGTCCTGACCAGCGTGAATTCCGGATTGTGATCGTAAACCGGACGTCCCTTCATAGATGCGGGCACTTCCTCGGGTGGGCCATGGACCGAAAAATCGATGCACCCGGGTACCACAACCTGAGGCAGCCCGAGCCGGCCGATTCTTTCAAGGCGCTCCGGACCACCGGCGTGAAAGCCCCCTACCAGCTCATCGGTAAGCTCATCCGTCGTGTAATCGATGACTCCCACGAACATGTCCTGGGCAGCCAGTTCTTCCATGGCTGGGCCTCCCACCCCGTTCGAATGAAAGATCACCGTTTCGAGTCCGTTCTCGGCCAGTTTGTCGCGAATCAGCATCACCGGCTTGGTCGTATTTCCCAACATGGTGATGGCCACGTATCTGCGGCTGGTGTCGGGACGCATCCCGCGCCCGTGCTCCAGCATTCCTTTCAGACTGGCGGCGACATTGTCGAAAATTGCCGTGCTGATGGGATTTAATCCCAGGATATCGACCACGGAATGAACCACCATCACGTCCCGCGTACCCACCAGGGGGCCAAAGCGGCGCCGCCCCGAAGCAATGGGGGTCACCAGCACTTTGGGGATTCCCACCGGGAGGCACTTCATGGCTGTGGCGCCCAGCACGGCCCCCTCTGCGCCGCCCAGTGAGGTGACGGCGTCCAGCTGTCCTTCGCGAAACAGCTTTAGCGCCAGATTACGAATGCCTTCCTGCATCCCGTGGACGGCCTTGCCGCGACTGCCGGCATTGCGCAGCGCGTCGATGTCAGTGCCGGCCAGCCTGGCCACCTCGGCCCGGCCGATGTCGGGGATGATATCCAGCGGTTCGCCCAAGATTCCAGAGTCGACCACCAGCGGCTGAAGCCCAAGCTGCTTCAGGCGATCACGAAGATAGGCGATCTCCGGACCTTTCGTATCAAGTGTGCCGATAACGACAACGCTTCCAGCCAATGTCCCTCCCTGCATTCGAGTTTCAGGTTCCAAGTTTCAAGTTCAAGTCACGAATCGTTGCCCAACCAGGACTTGGAGCTTGGAACCCGGAACTCATATGTGTTTCCGCAGCTCTCTAATCGATTCCTCAACGAGCCAACTATAGAACTCGTCGGAGAGCGTGCCGCTGCCGTGGTCCTGGATAAATTTCAGTTCTTCAGGCGTCAACTCGACCTCACCCTTTTCCAGCGCGTTCTTATAAGGGTTGGCGGGAGTCCGGTCCAGAGGGGCAACGAATTCAACCGTCAGAGCGCCATCATAGCCGGCCTTTTTCAAAGTGCCGATCAATTTGCCCCAGTCCCAGCTCCCCTGGCCGGGCGCCATACGATTGTTGTCGGCCACATGGAAGTCCACCAGCCGATCTCGCGATTTGAGGATGGCCTGATAGGGATCGGCTTCTTCAATATTGATGTGAAAAGCGTCCAGGCAAATGCCACATTCCGGACCCACCTCCTCCGCCAGCAGGAGCGCCTGATCGTGTCGGTTCAGAAAGTAAGTTTCAAATCGGTTCAGCGGTTCCAGAGCGAGTTTGACGCCCTCCCGCATTCCATGCTCGTAGCACTGCTTCAGGCTCTGGACAGCCCACCGCCACTCTTCATCCTGGCCGGCCTCCGGCTTGATCTTGCCTACGGTCGAAGGCACGATCGTGATCTCATAGCCCTCCAGCTCTTTCACCATCGTGATGCAGTCCTGGACATACTGAACCGACTCGGCCCGTTTGTCTTCGTCTGTGGCCAGGAGGTCGCGCTCTCCCAGCATCAGCGTGACGGATCCCCAGCATTTGAGTCCGTGGTCTTTCAGCAGCTTTCCAACCGCTTTGGTGTCGTACTTCTCCGGCTCGCCGCTGATCTCGATGGAATCATATCCGTATCTGGCCAGACGAGCGATTGTGGTTTCGATCGGCTCTCCTCTCATCCAGTTGTGCATTGCAACCTGCATAGTTTCGAGTCCTCCCGTTTTAGAGATGTTCTGCCAAGATTTGATACAGCCCTTTTACTTGAATTCTCTCTTTTGCCTGGGTCTTCAGGTGATGCAGGCAAAGAGGGTCTTCCGTGATCAGTAAATCGGCACCGGCGTGAGAGGCATCTTCAAAACGAGCCTGCGCCAATTTGGAAGCGATATCGGGTTGTGTGAATTCGAGCCCACCCACAGCCCCGCACGGAGACGCGCGCTGCTCCCGCCAGAACAGAGGAGCGGAAGGTATTCCCAAAGCAGCCTCCAGGAGACGGCGGGGGGCTTGATGGTCCCGCTGAACCCGCGGCGAATGACAGGGATCGTGGTAGGCGTATCTGAGGCTTGGGGCCTGAGGGTTGGGGCCTGAGGGTTTGAGCTTTCCGTGGCAAAGCGATCCAGCCAGGAAGGAGGTCAGTTCGACCACTTCGACTTCCTCGGGAAAGAGGATATTCAGGCGCTCGATGTACAAGGTCTTAAAGGCGTAGAGGTCTCCGGGTGAAAGGACGAACAGCCTGCGGCAGCCGGAGTCCCGGACTTCATCGACAACCTCTCGAGCCAGTTTGGAAGCCGTGCCGGGCAGCCCCAGAGAACTGGCCAGGAATCCGGAAGAACGGCCGGCGCCAATCAAAACGGCCGAGATGCCGGCAGCCTTCAGAAGCTGAACTGCAGCCTCGAGTGTAGCCGGACTCAGGTGTTGTGCGGCGTCTCCAACAAACAGCGCCGTTTCCCCCCGCCCTTCCGCTCTTTGAGGCTTCTCCTCAGCATATGGATTCCGCCACTTCCGCAGTGCCTGATCAGCGACCGCCACCTGGGCAGGAGCCAGTCCCAACTCCACTACCTGAGCCCGGGCTGCGGCAATAGCAATGGGAAGCGGCTGGTCGGTGGCGCAGTGCGACCGGCACAATCCACAGTCCGCGCACTTGTAAAGCACATCGACCGTTTCTTCGTTCCATTGCAGGAGATTGCGCTTGACCGAAGAAATGGTCAGAGCCCAACCGTGCGGAGTCAGCGTCTCGTTGTATGTGACGTTTCCGACCGGGCATACGTGCCGGCACATGAGGCTGAAACGGCACAGTTCCGTCGTAGCAAGGGGATCTTCAATGTAGGCTGGAGATCTTCTGTGCCTGAGACCGTCGTGATCGCTCATCTCTGCTTGACCCCGAACCCGACTTTTCCCGGATTCATAATGCCGTTCGGGTCTATGGCATTCTTGATCGTCTCCAGCAATTCCCAGGAGGCCCCATACTGGGCGCGCATGAAGCGGCCCAGTTTCAATCCGACGCCGTGGTGTTCATTGATCATGCCTCCATTATCCAGGGAAGCCTTCACGGCGGTGGCCCAGATCCGATTATGCAGCTTCAGAGCCTCTTCGGCCTCCTCAGGCGGAGTCTTGAGAATGAAACGGTCGTAAAGACTGGCACCCCAGGGAAACCAGTGGGAGAAATGCCCTATATAGCGAATGTCTAGGTCGCTGGAGAATTCCTCAATCGCCTTCTTCTTGGCGTAGTAGATCCTCTCGATATTATCGAAGGTCGAAATGGTCTCGACCGTCCCGTACATGCTGGGAAGCCCCAGCCCCAGCGGAGGGTAATAGAAATCGTAGCGGTGATTCCACCAGCGCTCGCCCGGGTCGCGTTCCAGATCCCTGGCGCCCAACTCCTTGCAGATGGCCAGGGCGCGCTTCTCCTGGGCGGCGGCAATTTCCGCCCATCCATCGAACCCGATGATCATGTAAGCCCCTTCCAATTCGTATCCCAGGACCTCCTTGACCAGCGAACCGGTCGAGCTCGGGTCATACATTCGGATCACCAGCGGGTTAAGCCGCTCGAGCATCATGCGTCGCCCCGCCTCCAGACCGGTTGCGATGTCCTTGAACAGCATGGCTCGAAACAAGCGCACCTCAGGCAGCCGCTCGATCTGCATGGTGGCTTCGGTGATTACTCCGAATACACCCTCCGAACCCAGGAACAGCCGCATGAAATCAGGACCCGAAGCGTGATTCGGCACTCCCGGCGTGCGGATGATGGAACCGTTGGGCAGCACTATTTCCATCCGCATGACCCGGTCTTCGGCCTTGCCGTATTTCGTGCTGATGGTGCCCGAGCCACGAGGCGCCAGGTATCCGCCCAGAGTCGCGCAATTGGCCGACGCGGGATAATGAGGAAGGGTGAGCCCTTTCTCATTAAGCGCCCACTCCAGTTGCGTTCCATTGATTCCGGCCTGGGCTGTAACGTAGAGTGATTTCTCATTGATCTCGAGAAGGCGGTCCAGCCGTTTTAAATCGAGGAGAATGCCGCCATAAGTTGGAATAGCGCCGCCTTGAGTGCCGGAACCGCCCCCCCAGGGCACGACGGGAATGCCGTAGCTGTTGGCTATTTTCAGAATGGACGAAATCTCCTGTGCCGAACCTGGATGAACGATAAAATCCGCGGCGGCCGGCCGCAATCCCCGGTCCAGCCACATCTGAGACATCCACGACCAGTCGGTGGAGTAAACAAGACGGTCTGTGTCCTGAGTGGAAATGCGCCCGACGCCTACTACTTCCTCCAACTCGCTGAAGATCATTCCCTGCTGGAGAGTGGCCGGCGTAACGGTGTCTGGCATGAAGTGTGATCGTAAAGGCAGGCTCGATTGCTGTCAATACGTTCAATCGTCGGTATCCGCCAGCCTGATTCCGCCAGGCATCAAATCTCAAGATGGACTTACCAGCGGGACCAAAATAGAATCAATGAGCTTATGGATTATGTTTATCTGAATGGTGAATTTGTAGCGCGCGCGGAAGCGACGATGGACATCGAAGATCGTGGAGTCTTATTCGGTGACGGCGTCTACGAAGTGCTCCGTTTTTTCAATGGCCGGCCATTTGCAATGGCTGAACACGTGGCGCGCTTGAAGCGTAGTATGGCCACCATCGAACTTCCCGAGTCGGAAAACACAAAGCGGCTGGAAGCGGCTAGTGAAGAGCTGGTTGAGCGCAACCGGATTACCGAAGCAAAAGTGTATTGGCAGGTGACGCGAGGCACGGCCCCGCGCGATCACGCCATTCCGCCGGGACTTCGACCCAATGTTCTGATCATCACGTATCCGGCTCAGTCGCTCGATATCAAGGCTCCGCCCCGGAAATTGACGGCGACTCTCGTGGAAGATCGGCGATGGCACCTCTGCGCGGTCAAGTCCCTCATGTTACTGCCCAATGTGCTGGCGATGCGTGAGGCGAGCAATCGAGGCGCGAATGTACCCATACTGCATCGCGGCCAGATTGTAACTGAGGGAGCCGTAGCCAATGTGCTGATCGTGCGCAACGGAGAGCTCCATACACATCCAGCCAATCAATGGATACTGGAGGGCGTGACTCGCGGCATCGTGCTTGGCCTTGCCCGAACTTTGGGACTCACGGCGCATGAACGCACGTTTACAATCGATCAACTCTTGAGAGCCGACGAAGCAATCATGTGCGGCACGACAACCAATATCGAAGCTGTCATTGAAGTAGATGGGCAACTCATCTCAGGCGGCAGCATCGGACCCATCACGCGCCAATTGCATCAGGCACTGCTCGCAAAAATTGCGCAGGATTGTCGCCTGTAACGAAAAAAGTCAGAGGAAGCAGGTATATATGATGCAAATCCTTAAGAAAGGAGCACAATGATGCCGACAAAAAAAGCAGCACCAAAAAAGGCAGCGCCGAAGAAGAAACCGGCGGCGAAAAAGTCTGGGGCGAAAAAGCCCGCTGCCAAGAAAAAGCCTGCTAAGAAGAAGTAACCTGCGCGCGGGCTCAGGTGCTCCTGCTGAGCCCGCTAGCTTTCCCGTTTATTCGTCACTCGCCTTGCGATTAAAACTCCCGCTGCTTTTTTCTTCCGCCCTGATTTTTCTGGTCATAGTCACCCTTGTCTTTCTCACGCGAAATCCATCGCGCTCGACTGATGTGGAGTGGCCAAACTATGGAGGGGACTCAGCCAATTCCAAGTATTCGCCTCTGGATCAGATCCACCGGGACAACGCAAATCGCCTCCACATCGCCTGGCGATGGAGCTCTCCCGACAACGAAGTGTGGAAAGACAAGCCGGCACTTCGCCCCTTTGTATTCGAAGCCACGCCTTTAATGGTGGACGGCACACTTTACACCAGCACCTCTCTGAGCCAGGTGGCGGCGATCGATGCCGCAACGGGCGTTACTCGGTGGCTTTACGATCCAAGGAGCTATCAGTCAGATCATGCAGGCAATGTCGGTTTTGTAAACCGAGGTGTGGCTTACTGGAGTAATGGTGAGGAGCAGCGAATCTTTCTGGGAACAGGAGACGGCCACCTCATTGCCCTGGACGCCCGCAGCGGAAAGCCGTATCCGCAGTTCGGCAAGAACGGCAGGATTGATTTGACGCTGGGACTGAGGCGTCCTATTGAGCGGCGCCACTACTCGGTCACCTCGCCTCCTATCGTCTGCCATGACGTCCTGATTGTGGGATCTTCCATCCCTGACCTGATTCGAAGAAAAGAGACGCCGCCAGGTGACGTGCGCGGATTCGATGTCCGCACGGGTGAGTTGCTGTGGACATTCCACTCTGTCCCTCAAGCAGGTGAGTACGGCAATGAGACCTGGAAAGAGGGCTCGTGGGAATATGCCGGCAACACCAACGTCTGGAGCGTCATGAGTGCGGACCAGGAACTGGGATACATTTACCTTCCCTTCAGCGCTCCTGCGAGCGATTACTACGGCGGCCCTCGCCCCGGAGACAACCTGTTCGCTAACAGCCTGGTCTGCCTCAACGCCAAAACAGGTGAGCGCGTGTGGCATTTTCAGACTGTCCATCACGACCTGTGGGACTATGACCTGGCCGCGGCCCCCAACCTGGTGAATATCACCGTTAGTGGCAAGGAAGTCAGAGCAGTGGCACAGGTGACCAAGCATGGATTCTGTTTTGTGTTCGATCGGATCACCGGCCGGCCGATCTGGCCTATCGAAGAACGGCCCGTTCCTCAGTCCAGACTCGAGGGGGAGGAAACTTCTCCCACTCAACCATTCCCCACCAGGCCGCCTCCTTTTGAACGGCAAGGATTGTCGGCCGCGGATTTGATCGACTTCGTTCCCGAACTACGCCAGGAGGCGCTGGACATCATTGAGCACTATGAGTACGGGCCGATGTTTACGCCGCCGGCTCTGAAGCCGACCGTCTACCTGCCAGGAAACGCCGGAGGCGCCAACTGGATGGGGGCCGCTTTCGACCCGTTGACAGGCACCCTGTACGTGCCGTCTATCAGCAGTCCGTATCTGATCGAGTTGGAAAAGCCGGACACCGCAGATTCTGAGCTCACTTACCAGCTCAAGGAAGAGACGCAACTACTGCTCAGCGGCTCCGCAGGACTGCCTCTCGTGAAGCCGCCTTACTCGCGTGTTACCGCCATTGATCTCAATCGGGGGACGCACCTTTGGATGATTCCTTTCGGCGAAGGTCCTCGCCAGCATCCCCTATTAAAACATCTCGAGCTTCCGAAGCTCGGATCGGGAGCCCGCGCGTTTCTACTTCTGACCAGGACGTTGCTGTTTGCCGGTGAAGGAGCAAACAACGAGCGTCTGTTGGCCGGCATCCGGGGAGAGCGGTATAGCGATTGTTGCAATAACCAGCCGAAATTCAGGGCCTTCGATAAAGCGACAGGCGAATTGATCTGGGAGATGGAGATACCCGGCCATGCCTCAGGTTCTCCCATGACTTACAGCGTGAATGGGAAGCAGTACATTGTGGTCGCTATCGGAGGACTTGAGGAACCGGCCGAGCTGCTGGCGCTGGCGTTGGATTAGACCTGCCCCTACGCCTTGTAAAACTCGATGCCCCCGTGGACAGCAAGATCGGCTACTTTGGAGACGAGCGACTGGCGCTGTTGATCATCCATTTTCATAAAGGATCTGGCCAGGCCGATCTTCTCCCTCAAATGAGCGGGGCGGTCCGGGCCTGTGATGATGGCACTGACGGGTAAAGACCAGACAAAGTGGATCGCCTCAGCCATGCTGACACGATTGGGCACGAGATGCGGTTTGTCTCCATGCTCTCCCTGGCGTGATCCCCCGAAAAAACCGCCGTTGGCCAGTGACTTCATGCCCAGGATGGCGATCTTGCGTTCGACCAGGCGGGGCATGACCTGTTTGATGAAGCTGTTATAGCTGGGATCGGCCAGGTTAACCGGCATTTGACAGGTCTGAAAGGAATCGCCTGCCAGTTCCAACATGCGCAGGTGGGCATCCGGAATACGATGGCCGGTAAAGCCGATGTGGCGGACCTTTCCCGAAGCCTGGGCCTCACGGAAAACATCCAGAACACCGCTCCGCAGCCGGGACTCCGCATCCTCGGGTGTCTCGAGGCTGTGCATCTGCCAGAGATCCAGGTAATCGGTTTTGAGCCGGCGCAGCGTGGCCTCCAGGTGCTCTCGAGCGGTTCGTGCATCCTGCGCCAGAGACTTCGTCATTAGAAAGACCACGTCCCGGTATTTGGGGACCAGCAGTCGTCCCAGACGCTCTTCGCTTCCGCCGTTCTGATACGACTCAGCGCAATCAAAGAAGCGGATACCTCCTCCTATGGCCGCCTCAACCGTGTCCTCGGCCTCTCGCTCGCTCATACGTCCTAAATGCCATCCGCCCACTCCGAGCATCGTCACCGCATCACCGCTATCTCCCAACTTGCGCCTCGGGAGCAAAGCGCCAAAGCGGTCGGAGGAAGGATCGGCTTCTCGATTTCCAGAGCAGCCGGATAATTGTAGTCCGGCCGTGATTGCCGCCAGTGACTTCAGAAAAATTCGCCTGTCGATCATGCTATTGTGATTTTTAGCACACTCCAGGTTGTCTAACAACTGAAGCACTAGCCGAGACTGGCTGGGGTTTGACCAGAGGATTTTTTTTGGTAGGCTTCCCTGCAAGGTTTACGATGCAGAGCACCCACTATCAGGGAAAGACCCTGGCTGAATGGACGCGGGATCTGATGCTTCCCAAGGCCACGCGACGCCTTATGGCAGCTAAGGTGCTGGCGGAGATTGGAGCGGAGGCCACCGGGACTTTAATCACCGCTTTGCAGCACAAAGATCCCGCCGTACGCTACTGGGCGGCCACAGGATTAAGAAAGGCCGGATCCTTGCCTGAGGAAGGCACTACTGCTCTGGCGGCTCTGCTGAACGACCCCTCGGGCAGCGTTCGCATCCGGGCAGCGGAAGCCTTGTTCAGGCTGGGCCTACAGACTCAGGCACTTTCAAAGCTTGCGGCAGCTTTGAAGGACAGTAATCCACGCGTGCGCCTGTACGCTGTCGAGACCCTAAGCCGTCTTGCCCCCGGCTCTCCAGAGGCCTTCGCGCTCATCCAAAGCGCCTCCCAAGATGAAGATAATTACGTCGCGCGAGCCGTTGAGAACGCCCTGCATTAACAATCACTATAGATTTCGAGAGAATAGTAGCAGAGGTCTTTAAAGCAATAGATGGAAATCAATCAACCTCACCGTGAGGGTCTTCAGGCCCGAATCGATGCACTTGGGGCCGCCCGCAAAGCGTTAAGAGCAAAATCACCGGAAGCAGCGGATTCAATTCGAAGGCTTGCCAGGTCCGTCCGTGTTTCCGGACAATTAGAAAACTGTCCTGGAGTCATTGATGCCGCCCGCGCCCTTGAGGAGAGCGACGACGAACACCTTTCGGCTCTGCTGGAACAGTTGCTGACCAGCCTGAAGGCGGCAGTCGTGGTGATTCCTCTCGAGAGTACAAAGGTCCTGGTGGTCGAGGATGATCCCGTAACTGCCAGGGTACTGGAAAGTGTGCTCTCTTCTCCCGGCCGCGAGATTCTTTTTGCAGAAACCGCGGCTGTGGCCGAGCGGATTCTGGAAGAAAATGAAATCTCGCTGCTCATCCTGGATCTGATGCTGCCGGACGCAGATGGACGAACGGTTCTTCTTCATCTGAGCGAATACTACGGCAGCGCCGGGGTACCGGTGTTCATTCTCTCTTCACGCGGGGGAGTCGAGGATAAGACCGAATGCTTCGCCTTGGGAGCCGACGAGTATTTTGAGAAGCCATTTAATCCGGAGGTCATCTCGGCAGCAGTTGCCGCCAAGCTCCAACGCTCCGCTGAAATCTCACGCCGAGCCCGCCAGGACCTCCTCACCGCTCTTCCCAATCGCGTGGCTTTACAGGAGACCTTTGACCGCGAGCAGTCGCTGCGCACCCGGGTGCTCAGGCCCCTTTCCCTGGCCATGCTGGACTTCGATCACTTTAAGGAGATTAACGATACTTATGGTCACAGCACCGGAGACGCCGTGCTGCGCCAGGGCGCTTCTCTGATTTCCCAAACGTTTCGGGGCTCGGATGTCCTGGGACGCTGGGGAGGCGAGGAGTTTGTGGTGTTGTTTCCCAACACCAACCTCGACGGGGCGATGAGCGCCGTCGAGAAGGCCCTTTCTGTTTTTCGCCGCAAAGCTTTTGAAGTCAATGGCCGGGAGTCGGTTCATCTCAGCTTTTCAGCAGGCGTCGTCGAGGTCAGCGAAGGAGCATCCATCGACGGGGCCGTGGAAAAGGCCGATCAGCTCCTTTATCTGGCCAAAGCGGCGGGCGGGAACTGCGTGTTGCCTGAAGCCTCAACGGAAGAGCCGGAAGTCCAGCATACCGTGGGATCTCGTGATCAGGCTTGAGGCCCGAACCTGCTTTGCCAGGGCGGCCGCGGCCAACAGAACCACTGAAATCCAGAGCAGGTCCGCCAGCAGTAGGTGCAGCAGTTGAATCCAGACGGGGGCCAGCAGCGCGATGTTGATCGATCCTACGATAATCTGAATTACTACCAATAGTGCCACCAGATGTGAAAATATCCGCGTTTCCGGGCGGCGCCGGAGCGTGTACACGAACCAGGCAGCAAAGAGCAGGTAGCCGCCAATAATTATTGCCAGCGTCGGGTGGATGACCCGCAGCCGAATCAAAAAATGAGCTGTCGGAGAGAAGTCCTGCTGAACCCCCTCAGCCAGCGAACGGGCGGGAAACAGCGTATCCCCCAGAGCGCTAACGGCTCCTGTAGCACCCAGGGCCAGCAGAGCAACAAAGGCGAGACCCAGTATCCACGAGATTAATCCCTGGCGACGCAAGCTAAGCCCCGATTTTCCGGAAGCCCACCAGGCGGTCAGGGTGAGCGCAGCCAGCAGCAAGAACGTATTGACCAGATGAGCCGCGATGGAAACGGCCCGAGCTATGGAGGCATTCTGAGCCACCAACTCAAAGAGGACCAGCCCAGCCCCAATGAGAGCCTCGATAAAGATGAGAACCACAGAGAAGACGGCCCCGGTTCTCACCGGAGATCCCCTGGGAAAGAGACGAAAAGCCGACAAAAGCCCGAGGACCAGTAGAAGGGCCAGGCCGCTCGTCGCGCGGTGAGTAAACTCGATGAACGTAGCCAGCTCCGCAGCCCGGGGGATTACTTCCCCGTTGCAAAGCGGCCAATGGCTCCCACAGCCGGCCCCGGACCCGGTAGCCCGCACATAGGCTCCCCATAGAATGACCAGCAGAGTAAACGCCAGTACCAGCCATGCATAGGCAGCAAACCACTTCCGCATAATCGCGGACTAGTATAATGGTTCTTTGGTTTCTTGGTTTAACCCATGCATTACGACGCAATTCTGATCGTTTCATTTGGCGGACCCGAGGGGATGGATGACATCATGCCCTTTCTCGAGAACGTCACTCGAGAAAGGAGGGTGCCGCGTGAGCGATTGCTGGAGGTGGCGCATCATTATGAGTTGTTTGGTGGCGTCAGCCCGATTAACGAGCAGAATCGTGCCCTGATACGGGCGCTGCGGGCTGAACTGGATGAACACGGCCCGCAGTTGCCTATTTACTGGGGCAACCGTAACTGGCACCCTTTTCTCTCTGACACGCTGCGACGGATGGTGAGTGATGGAATTGAAAGCGCGCTGGCATTCGTCACTTCAGCCTACAGCTCCTACTCCAGTTGCCGGCAGTACCTTGAGGATATAAAACGGGCCCAGGCAGAAGCCGGCCCAGGAGCGCCTCGCGTGGAAAAGCTCCGCGCCTTCTACAATCATCCCGGCTTTATACAACCTAATATAGAGAATGTCGCGAAGGCTCTGGAACACATTCCGGAACAAAGACGCTCCGATGCCTGGATTGCTTTTACCGCCCACAGTATCCCGCAGACCATGGCCGCCACTTCTGACTACGAAGCCCAGCTTCAGGAGACGAGCCGTCTGATTGCCGATTCTCTGGGGCAGGGCAATTACCGCCTCGTCTATCAGAGCCGCAGCGGGCCGCCTGCGCAACCCTGGCTTGAACCCGACATCGGCGATTACCTCCGGGAGCTCAAGAGCCAGGGCGTCGAGGACGCAGTCGTTGCCCCGATCGGTTTTGTCTCGGACCACATGGAAGTCCTTTACGATCTGGACACCGAGGCTCGCCAGCTGTGCAGCAAAATCGGACTGAACATGATCCGAGCCGCAACGGTCGGGACCCATCCAGCCTTCATTGCCATGATTAGAGAATTGATTGAAGAACGAAGAGGGGTCAGATCTTGACCCCTACAATTCAACGACTCTACGCACGATCTCACCCTCTTGGCGAGTCAGAACCGTTATGCTGCCAACTCCGTTTTGCAACAGGTAGCTCCGCGCCTCTTCTATTCCGGCACCCACGTCGGCAGGACGATGGCTGTCGTCGCCGAAACAAAAGCCGATACCCATGCGATCGGCCATGTGCACCAATTCCGGCACGGGATAGGGACAGCCCAAACCCTTGCGAATACCGGCTGTGTTTAAGTCCAGGATACACTGGTGAGCGCGCACCGCTTCCAGGGTGCGCTCAGCCGCTCGATAAATGGCGGGCGTATCCAGTGGGCCGTAGCTCCGGCCGTTTTTGCGAATTAAATCAAGATGGCCGACTACCTCCGGTCTCAGGTCGTCTACCATGCGCCCGACTGCTTCATAGTATTCAGCGGCCAGCGCTTCCAATCCGCCCTGCGACTCCATGGCCAGCTCGAACTCTTGCGCGGAACCGTCCAGCATAAAATCACCGACGTAGTGAACCGAGCCCACCATGTATTCGAAATGAAACTGCTGGCGGTATCCAAGCATGATTTGCTTGTATCGATCAGAAGGCACCACTTCGGCTTCAAAGCCGCGTAGAATCTGAATCCGATCCTCGAATTCCTCGACCAGGACCTGCAACTCGGAGGGGTAAGCCTGAAAATTCGATTCCAGGAGGGCCACATCCCACCCCTTCTCCAGTTCGCTCGAGTGTAAAAAACGAGATTCGAGGCGCGGTGCGTGCTCGCTCACGCCAAAGGTGTGGTATCCCGCGGCAATCGCGGCTTCCAGGATTTCGCGTAGAGTACCGACCGCATGCTCGCAAAACTGGCCGCTGTGGCCTCCGTGCAGCGATACTTTCCAGGCGGGGGTGCGGGTAGCACTATTCCTCACCCACAGGCTCTACTTCCTGGGGCCGAAAATAGAACGGCTGGCAGAAAGGGGCTGCAATCGGTTCACATCGAATAAAATCGCATGAGCCGGGTCTCTCCCCAATCAGTGAGACCACCCTGAAAAGTTCGCCTTTGGCGAAGCTGGCGCCATTGATCGTTGATTTGACTACTTTTCCAAGCGCGATATTAGCCACTCCCATTCTTTTTTTTGCCTTTCCTGCTTTGAAATAAGGCCATTTTAAAGTAAGCGGATGACATCTCCGCGCCGGATTCTTCCGCCTTTCAGAACCCGGGCATACCATCCACGCCGATCTTTTAAAACTTTCACAAATTCTGGGCCTATTTGCACACCGATGTAGGGCAGCACATGCAGGATTCGGCAGGGCAAGCAGGCCTTTGAGATCTGGATGAGGACTTCAGGACCAAGCTGATAGCGGTGGCCGATCTTAAAGTCAGCGTAGTCGATGCCTGAAGTCGTAACATTTTCGCCCAGGTCTCCGGGTTGGATGGGCCACCCCTGGCGGTTCAACTCCCGGATCATCTCCAGGGGCATCAGGAGGATCGCCTGATCCATGTAATCGTCAGGACGCATCTCTTCTCTCCAGCGGTTGAAATCCGATATCAGACCCTTTTCGGTAACTTGGGCGCTTTCAACTGGATACTTGGGCAGTCCGCGTTCACCCGAGGTTTCGGGCTTCAAATTGATTTGGTAAAGGGTGCTCGCCATGTCAGCGATCGGAGAGAATATGCATCAGCGAAAATGGATCGACTCTGGCGCCGGGCAGGCGGACGGTCCAGTGCAGGTGAGGCCCGGTGACGCGTCCAGTGGCGCCAACATAGCCAACCACGTCGCCCTGGTTTACCCTCTGGCCTTCCTTGACATTGAAGCCGGACAGATGCGCGAAATAGGAATAAAGCCCCAGCCCGTGATCGAGGATCACGCAGTTTCCCGAGAAGTACAGATCGTCGGCCAGGACCACTCGCCCTGAGTTGGGTGCGCGGATGGGAGTTCCTTCACCGGCGCGAAAATCAGTTCCGCTGTGGGGACTGCGGGGCTTGCCGTTGAGAATACTTCGCTTCCCAAAGCTGCTGGTGGACTCGCCATCGACAGGAAGGCCAAAAGGTCCCGCCCAAAGCCTCGCTTCAGTGACGGTGGCGAAGATCCTGCGGTTGCGGGCGGCTTCTCTCTCGATCCTATCCAGGACCTCCTGGGGAGGACTGACGAACTTCTCATGGACGGTAAGGCGCCGCGTTGGAAATTCCTTGCTGCTGACCGTGAAGGCGTAAGGGAGCACAACGGACCGCCCATCCTCAGCCGTCCCTTCCAGCCTTAGCTCGTATTCTCCCGGAGCAGCATCCAGATCGATGCCGACCAACCCCTGCCATTTGCCCTCTACGAGATAAAACGGAATTGTCTTACCAAAAACCGTACCCTGCAGGCTTTTCAGCGACTGAATCGAGGTGCAGGTAACGAGCACGGCTTCCCCCGGCTGCAGAGAACGAGCTCGGAGCGACACCTGGAGGTCGTCCGAAGGAGCCGCAAAGAGAGCAATAATTAAAACAAACCAGGAATACATGCTGTCAGTTTGTCAGGCGCCGGCTCAGACTTCCACCGGCTTGACCGTTTGAAGAAAGGATCGAAAACTTTCCTCCCAGCGGCCTACGGTTGCCTCGGGTCCGGTCAGACGAAAGAACCAGGGGCCGGCTTGCGTTTCAACAATGGCCGCAATCATTCGATAATTGGGTCTGGGCTCGCCCGTAGACATCATCCCCATGGCGGGCCGATAGGTTCCGCTGATGTCGAGAATGGTCAGCGGTAGACCGTTGACTTCGCTCTTGCTCACTTCCCCCTTGGTCTCAGTTGGAGCTCCATCGGTCGTAAACTGGCCCGTCCAGCGGTCCAGGTTAGCCTGGATCGTTCCTCCTCCTCCTCCCTGGAAGAAGAAGACGGCCACCTCGGCATCTTCGACGCCTGGCTCACCACTAGCCAACTGGTATTGGGCCCGGCGCATGGGTCCGGGATTCTGCTCACTCCATTCTTCCGGAGGGGCGAAGGTCAGGCTGGCCTCAGGCGATCCTGCTTCAGGTTCCAATACGCCTTCACGTGTTGCCGGGTCCGTACCCGCGTCGGTGCCGCAGTGGACCAAGCTAAGCAGTAGAAGAGCGCTCAAAAATAAAGCCTTGTAGTAATTGCGGTTCATATCAGGTGGTCCTAATCCAGCAGGGGAGTGCGGCCCGCAAATCCTGCATCAGTTTCATGCCAGAAATGAATATCGTCTTCTCCGTACTTCCAGCACAGGTATACCTCCCGGCCTCCTCGCAAGTGAGGAAAATCAATGAGTCCATCTTCGACGCTTTTAACCAGGCAGCCCGCTTCCTGAATCTTCCCCAGACACTGCTGAAGGGCCATCAGGAGTCGAACGTAAGTCGTTCCGCCGGGACTCCCGGCGTTGCTCTGAGCCGACTGCGCCAGTTTTTCTACCAGTCCCCGGTAGCTCTCCAGTTGCTCGGATAGCGCCATAGCCTGGCCTACAAGCTCGCGGACGACAGGCAGGGCTTGCCGGGCTTCATCAATTGTGAAAAATCGCTTCTCCATTGGCGCGGATTATACCAGCCGGCATGGACCTCGATCAGCTAATCTTGTCGATCTTAGCCGCCAGGATGAAATCATTCTCACTGAGACCGCCAATCTTATGCGTCCAGAGGGTGACCTGGACTTTTCCCCAAGCTAGGTAGATATCGGGGTGATGGTCCTCTTCTTCGGCGATCTCTGCCACACGATTGACAAAATCGAGGGCCGTCTGAAAATCCGAAAATTTAAAACTCTTCTCGATGTGATGATTATCAACCACCTGCCAGTTGCGAACCTTCTCTTCAAACAGCCTGATTTCCTCAGCCCTTAGCGCTTCGGTTTCGCCCGAGCAGGCAGTGCATTTTTTCTCGGCTAGCCCAGCCATATCAACCTCCAGGAATTCATCATTTAGCCTTTATGCTAATCCAAAAAAAAGCCCGCGGGAAGCGGGCCTTTTCTTTGAGAGCAGATCTTGAAGACGGCCTTACAGGCCAAGCTCGACCAAGTCGTCCTTCTTCTTTTTCTTGAGCACCATCTCTTCGTAGTACTCGCGGACCTGAGCTGCCTCCTTGGCAGCCTTGCGGCGAAGCAGCTTTTCGTCACGGGCCGTCTGCGGCAACTCACCCTTGTCTTTTAGGCGGGCCACGTCTTCAACGTTGAGCCTGAGCGAGTGCTCATAACTTTGCAGATTTACATTGTTACCCCCGGCAAAGATCTCATGGCGTCCGTTGTCTTCGTACCACTTGGCGACGGTTGCATTCATGTGCATGTGCTCGATGATATTGCGCCAGCCATGGCCCGTGTTGTAGGCGCAAAAGGAAATCTCACCTTCCTGAGTAGCGTAGGGGATGATGCACATCTCGGTCCGGCGAAAGTCGTAGTTGAAAAGATCCTGGAACCACATGCCTGCGATGAAGAGAAAGTTCCAGCGATCGTTGCGACGCTCTTCCGGCGTCACCCCGTAATTCTTGCCGGTCAAGCCAAAGCTCTTATCAAACTTCTTCAGAATGTCCAGAAGAGTCAGGTTTGATGGAGACTTGAACGGTTTGTAGTGCTTGAGCAACGCCAGGCCCATCATCAAATTGGAGAAATTCTTGCTGCGGGCCGCATCCGTCAGCTTGCGCATGTCGGCGACCAATCCGGGAATATCAAGGAACTGAGGAACGGGAGCAGCCTCTTTGGTCTCCTTGTCGATCATCACGGCCGTTCCCACGCCGCAGTTGGGGTGGCAACCACAGCTCACCTGACCCCAGTCGGCATTGGGCCCATGCACTAGATCTGCAAAATCGGCAAAGGCACCCATCAGAGAAAGGGGAAACCAGTCTCGAGTGGGTTCAGTCATCCCCGTCTGCCTTTTCACATCGAGCGCCATATGGGAAAGCGTGTAGCGCTGGCGCAGCCGGCGCTCATCGGTAATGGCCTCATCACGGCCGGTGAAAGAGACCGGTTGGAAAGAAATGAAGGCAACCTTCTTGGGATTGTCCATGGCAAAGCGGATAATGGGCCCGACCTGGTCGTTGTTGACATCGTTGACCAGGGTGGTGACCAGGACGATCTCGATTCCCGCCGCGTGAATATTGTCGATAGCCTTGAGCTTCACATCAAAGAGGTTGCCGATGTGACGGTGACTGTTGGCGTCATTGCCGATGCCGTCGAACTGCAGATAGGTGTAGCGCAGACCGGCTTCGGCCGCTTTGTGCGCAAAATCCAGGCTCTTGGCAAATTCAATTCCATTGGTCGCGCACTGCACGCTGTTGTAGCCGATCTTGCGCGCGTATTTAATGGCGCGGAAAAAGTGGGGAGACAGCGTCGGCTCGCCGCCTGAAAACTGTACCGACATCTGCCGGCGCGGCTTAATTTGCAGGGCATTGTCTAGAATCTCTTTGATTTCCTCCCACTCCAGCTCATGGACAAAACCTACCTGGTTGGCGTCCATGAAACAGGGATCACACATCATATTGCAGCGATTGGTGAGATCGACGGTCAGCACCGATCCGCGACCATGCTTAATGGTGCTGGAGCCATGATTGTGCAATGTCTCATCGTTGTGGGCTCGAATGTCACGGCCGGGGAAATTGGACTCGATCCACTTGAGAAATTTGGAATCGATGGCCATGATGTCCTCGAATTTCCCATGTTGAGGGCAATCCTTGACCATCCATACCTGGCCGTCGCGTTCGATAATCTGGGCTTTGACTTCTCCCACCTTTTCCTCTTTAAGGATTCGGTAGTCCTCATTGCCCTTCAAGATTTTCGCGCGCACCTCGACCACACATTTAGGGCACAGAGAATCGGTTTCACGAGGCCAGCCGAGATTCGGCTTGGACTTCTCCCACGATTTCAACAGCGGCTTGTCGGACCAGCGCGGAGTAAATGATGGGTTGGGCCTGTATTTATTGAAAAACTGGATAGCGTCGAAAGCTTTGCCCGCCGTAAAGCACAGGACCGAGTCGAGGCATTTGACAGCGGTTTTGGAAACGCTCCTGGGCATAAGTTCTTCCACCTTTCTTTGCTTGAATTTGCTCTAAAAAGGCAAGTATCAGTCCCGCCGCATGACAGCGTCAACACAACTCCCTTCAGTCTGATGGCAAGGTTCGGATTTTTTTTAAAAAGTGATCCTATTTCCCTTCGCCCCAATGTTTTTGGTAAAATTAGGTCTCAATGTTAACGATTACTCGAGAAGCAAGAGATCAAATTCTGGCTGCTATGAAGGAGCAGGAACCCGGCAGGACCGCCGTCCGCGTGATGGCCCAGATCAGTGGGCTGGACTTTACTTACGGTATGAAACTGATCGGCCCGGAAGAGAAGAACGCTGAAGACGTGGCCATCCCTGAGGATGGCTTCGACGTGGTGATGGATGCCAAGAGCGCCGAGCATCTCGAAGGAGCCACCCTGGATTTCGAAGATGGTATCCTGAAAAGCGGATTCAAGTTCAACAATCCTAACAAGCCGGAAGTCCCCTCCATTGGCGGAGGTCCGCGTCCTGATCTGGCGGGCCCTGTCGCCGAAAGGGTGCAGATGTTGATCGATACCGAGTTGAATCCGGCCGTGGCCGCTCACGGGGGGAAAATGAGCCTCCTCGGCGTTCGCGATGATAAAGCTTACCTGACGTTCGGAGGAGGCTGCCATGGCTGCGGGATGGTGGACGTCACCCTTAAGCAGGGAGTCGAAGCCAGAATTCGGGAGCTCATCCCTGAGATTCAGGAAGTCGTGGACGTGACCGACCACAGCACCGGCGAAAATCCCTTCTATCGTTAAGTACCTCGTAACTACGGCAATTTTTCCGGTTCAATCACTACATGCTTGATGCGCTGGCGCCTCCAGGTATAGGTGATATGCAGGTTGCCACTGGCGGATTGGATGATGGCCGGATAGGAGTATTCCCCCGGCTCGTCTTCCAGGATGTAGGGTTGACTCCAGGTGCTGCCGTTGTCCTCCGAAAAAGCCAAATTTAACGGACTCCTTCCTTGCGGGGTGTGATTGTAAACCAGTGCTATTCGTCCGTCTTGCATCTTTACCGCATCGATTCCACTGTTCGGATTGGGCAGCAAAGTAGGCTTGGCGGGACTCCAGGTGATTCCGCCATCCTCGGAAATCGACTCACAAATGGCGCCGATGCGCTGGGTGGAACGCATCAGCATCTTCACCTTCCCAGGCTCGAACTCCCAAAGCGTAGGCTGGATCACTCCAAAGTTCTCACCGGGTACCATGATCGGACCGTGAGTTGTCCAGCTTTGGCCGTTGTCGGAACTTCGCTCCACCCAGCAGGCCCAGCTAACGTAAGGCGCCTCGCGGGGAGTATTCGGCCCGCGGCCGGCCTCGACGGAAGTGCCGGCCAGGATCTCACCACTGGACAGCGTGATCGGCTTGCTGCGAACAGGACCCAGGAGCCCGGCGGGCAAATAATTGATGTCGCCCCAACTCTTGCCCAGATCCGTCGAGAGCCGGTAAGCTCCCACCCAGGTTTGTGGACTCGGTCCAACCTTGAAAAAAAGCCAGACTCGACTCTGTTCATCGAAAAACAAAACAGGGTTCCAGCAGGGCTCGTGCGGGAAATCAGTCATCGCCTGAGGAGCCGACCAGGCGTCCGCCCCGCCGGAGGTTTTTTTCGACAACCAGATTTCTACGCTGGCATCGCCTTCATCTTTACCTCCAAACCAGGCGCACAGGAGGTCTCCGTTGGGAAGCTCCAGAATGGTGGAAGCATGGCAGGATTCAAAAGGCGCGTCGCTAAAAACGAATTCCGAGATTTCGGCTTCAGGCCTGGATGGCTGGGCCGGGGTGGTCATGGCTAATCCTGAGGCTGCAACTCCGATGGTGAAAAGGAATCGGAAAAACATGAGAATCTGTAATATAGATCCTGGTGTCCCGATTCGCAATTAGGTTTTGAGATTAGATATACTTTACTCTTCCAGCAAGGTGGTACGCGCGTTTGTACTGGCTCCGTACTTCTGATATAAAATGACGCTTTTTAAAGCATGCCACTTGAGGTGTGGAATGAATAAGAGATATGTAGCTCTGTTATTGCTCGTTGTGCTGGCTCCGATCGGCATCCTCTCCTGTAACGGGGGCACTGGCGGGGCGGACGGTGTATTTGCACAGATGCAGAAGGAACGCCGCGCTTACGTGGCCACCGTACCGTTCGAACCGCCTCTAATCTTTCAGGCCGGCGGGCAGATGGTTGGTCCGGATGCGGAACTGGCGCGCCGCGTGGTTGAGAAGATCAATGAGAAGCTGGGTGCCAGCGGTATCGAGTTGGACTTTATCACCCGCAACTACAGCACTATCATTCCTGCCGTGCAAAACCATGAGGCCGCCTTTGGACTCGGTGTTCTGGGAATAACGGACCAGCGCAAGCAGCACATCCAGTTCTCCAATCCTTATTACGTGTCCGAACTGGTGATGCTGATTGACCCCGCCCATAAGGATATTCGTTCCAATCAGCTCGACGGTGCCAAGATTGGCGTACGATCCAACACGGCTGCCGCCGAATTCGTGCACAAGCAATATGAGCAAAGTACGGTCCAGGGATTCGGCACTCTCGACGATGCTGTCCTGGCTCTGAGACGGGGCGACATTGACGCTGTCATTGACGATCGCAACATGGGCGCCTTTGCCCTGGCCACCCTTCCTGCAGTAACTCAACTGGAAATCATCCCTGGTGTCATTGCCGAAATCCAGTGCGCCGTGGCCGTCGCTCAGGGAAACAGTGAGCTGCTCGACATTGTCAATGAGGTGATCGCCACTGTTCAGGCCGAAAACCTTTATGCGCAGTGGCTCAATGAGCAACTAGGCGAGCGGCTCGCCCAGCTCGCCCAGGTGGAAGGGCGACACGCCGCCCGAACCGAAAAAGAACGTCAGGCTCGAGCCCACCGCCAGGTTGTCATTCGGGTCTCCAAAGATGCCTCCAATCCGTTCGATATTTACCGTTTCGCCAACCTGAGCTTTGTGCTGACCAATCGTGACACCGGGCAGACTTACAGTACCTCGCGGATTCATTTTCAGGGCCGGGTGGGGGTCAGCAGCACCAATGTGCCTCCGGGCACCTATTCGCTGTCTCTCCCCAGGTTCGGATTTAATGCGGGCTCAGTTGCAATCGGCTCTCAAGACGCCCGCCAGGTGAACATCTCGATCCGCCTGGGCTCCAATAACCAGGTCTCAGTCACAAAAAGCTAGTGTAGTGCCCAGGCTCACTTTTGCTCTTGACACTCGTAAAATCCTGCCTAATACTCTTAGCTAATGAAATTGATTTTCAATTTCATTAGTTGGAATTGAATTCGAGGGACGAATGGGGAAGGAGCGCGTTGCTCGCAGCAACGCGCTCCCGTTGGCGCCAGGTTTTGCTCGTTTCCAACGCCGTCCTCAGTATAAGGACTCTCTATTTGGAGAGTCAAACGTCCCTCCTCACTAAACAGAAGGAGGAGAAGATGAGGAATTATTGGTTTGGTTTTCGGGGTGCGGCCAGAGCATGGCTTCTGCTGTATGTGGTCTGGTCAACGGCGGGGGCGGTCTGGGGCGCTCAACGAGACGAGGCGGATGAATTGAAAGCCAGAATCGAGGAGTTGGAGAAACGCCTGGGGCAGTTGGAAACAAAGGAGGAGGCGCCCGCTTCTGAGAGAACCGTCAATGTGGAAGAATTAAGGCGCCAACTGGACATCCTGGCCCAGGAAGTCGAAAGGATGCGTGCCGGAGAGCAGAAGATAGAGCTAAGCGAGGCGCAAAAACGGGGACTGGGACTGGCCCCTTCGGCGGGAGCGACTTACGAGAGGCGACAGGGAATTTCCCTTTCCGGCTACGGAGAGATGCTCTACCAGAATCGCGATGATGAGAATGAAAGCGGGTTACCCAGTTCAGATGACACTCGACTCGACTTTCTCAGGCACGTCTTCTACATGGGATATCGTTTCAGCGACAAACTGATTTTCAATTCGGAAATCGAAGTCGAGCACGCCAATGAGATCGGCGTCGAGTTCGCCTATATCGATTTTCTGGCCAACGAACATATCGGCCTGCGAGGCGGAATGTTGCTGCTTCCTATGGGCCTCACCAACGAGTTCCATGAACCAAATGTCTTCCTGGGAGCCAAGCGTCCTGAGACGGAGACCCGGATCATCCCCTCCACCTGGCGGGAGAACGGATTTGGAGTGGTCGGCAGGGCCGGAATCTTTAACTACCGCGCTTACGTTGTCAACGGACTCAACGCCGCCAATTTCAGCGCCAGCGGTATCAGAGGCGGGCGCCAGAAAGGCAGCCAGGCCAGGGCGCAGGATCTGGCCTTTGTGGGACGCCTTGACGTCAACCCTACCCCCGGCGTCTTCTTTGGCGGATCACTTTACCGGGGCGGCTCGGATCAGGGGCAATTCGAGGTAAGCGGCAGCGAGTTGAGCGTCGATACACTCATCGGGGAAGTGCATGGACAGGTTCAAGTCCGGGGTCTGGATCTCAGGGGCCTTTACGCACAGGCCCAACTGGACGATGTCGCCGGCCTGAATTTGGCCCTGGGCCGGTCAGGCTCACAGGCGATTGCCCAGACTATGGAGGGCGGCTATTTGCAGTTTGGGTATAACGTCCTCTCCCAGCATACAGAGCGGTTTCGGCTGACGCCTTATTACCGGCTCGAAATGGTGGATACTCAGGCCGAGCTCCCGGCCGGCTTCACCTCCAATGAGGCGCAGGACGGCATTTTTCATACCATGGGATTCGAGTTTCGTCCCATTCACGGCGTGGTGGTCAAGACCGACTACCAGTGGATACGCAATGAGGCAAATAGCGGGCTGAATCAGTTCAATGTAAACCTGGGCTATGCCTTTTGAGCCACGGATTTCACAGATTGATGCCGATCATTCTGCGTCATCCGTGCCATCCGTGGCTAAAAACACGTGACTGAATTTATGCACCAATGTACTAAGCCTTTCCGCCACGGCCGATGGCGGCGCCGCACACTGGCTGTCCTTTTTTTCTTGTACCCGGCCGGTGTACTCGGCGGACCGGTTATCAGCCGCGAGGAGGCTCTGGCGGCCGCCTACTCGGAGGCGGCTATTGAGGCGGAAAGGATCTTTTTAACTGAGCGCCAGCTCAGGCAGGCGGAAGCTCTCTGCGGAGAGGAAATCCCCAGCCCGCTGATTGCGCGTTACACAGCCATTCGAGATGGGAAGATCGTCGGCCGTGCCTATATAGACACTCATGTAGTCCGAACGAAGAACGAAAGTCTCCTCATATGCCTGGACCAAGCAGGCAAGGTCAGGAGAATTGAAGTCACTGCCTTTATGGAGCCGCCGGAGTATCAGGCCTCCGAAGCCTGGCTGAATCAGTATCGGGATAAACATCTGAGCGATGATCTGCATTTGCAGCGCTCGATCCGTGCCATTGCCGGAGCCACGCTTACAGCCTTGGCTGCCAATCGCGCGGTGCGGCGAGTGCTGGCTATCGATCGCGTTCTCACACAGACCGTCGCTCATTCTCGGGCGAAGAAATGAATACCTGGGAGAAGTGGACTTTTCACATCTCAGCGGTCCTCGTCTCATTGACCGGAGTGGCTTATCTGTGGATGAAGTATCTGTTGGAAGGCAGCGATCCCTTCAGCGTGATCAATCACCCCTGGCAGCCTTTTTTCCTGCACCTTCATATTGTGGCAGCTCCTTTCCTGCTCTTCATTGTGGGGGTACTCTTCCCCTCCCATATCCTGGGAAAACTCGGCAAGACGAAGGTGCCCAATCGCCGCTCCGGCTGGGTGACGCTGATCTCTTTTCCCATTATGGCCGTCTCCGGCTATCTGCTTCAGGTGGTAAACCACCCTCTGCTCCTTCAGATGACCCTGCTGCTGCATCTGGCCGGCGGTGGGCTTTTTGTGGTGTCTTATGCCATCCACCAGGTGGTCAGCGTCCGCCTCCTCAAAGCCGCCTACGGGCGCAAGGCAGGTGACGGGTGGCAGGTGACGGGTGGCAGGTGAAACAGCGTGAGCCATCTGCTGTACTTGAAAGTCTTTACTGCAACGGCGCTCATGATGCTTTCAGCGCCCAGCGATGCGTTGGTCGAGGTCAAGCGGGAAGTGTTTCTGATGGGCACGCGCTGCACTCTGACGGCCTACGCCTCTGACGGCACCGGGGGACTGGAAAACCTAGAGTCATTCCTACGTATTCTGGAGCAGTCCGAACGGGAGCTGAGCACCTGGCGAGCGGATAGTCTTTTCAGTCAGTTGAACCGTCAGCCACCAGGTGTGCCCTTGGGCCTGGACCGTTCTTTATGCCGGCTTCTCTCCGATCTTTTCTATTGGAATCGAGAGACGGGATTGGCTTTTGATCCCGGCATCGGCGCTCTTATCGAGGTTTGGGGATTGCGAGAGGGCGGCAAGGTTCCCTCCCCTGAATCCATCGAGACAGCCCGCAAGCAGGCAGGGCTCAACTACTTCAGGCTTGATCCCAATCAATGCGAGATCACGCGCACCCAGAACGTTTGGATTGACAGCGGCGCCTTCGGCAAAGGCGAGGCTCTGGATCGAGTCCATCGATATGCTTCTCAAATAGACAGTGGTCCCTGGATGATTGACTTGGGTGGACAGATCATGGTGAGTGGATCTCCTCCAGACGAGGAAGGCTGGGAAGTCGGCCTGGCGCATCCCGTACGACGGGGAAAATCGGTCCTGAAGCTGAGGCTCAAGGAAGGATCACTGGCCGCCAGCGGGGGATCGGAAAGGGATTTGGCGGTCCATGGCGCACGCGTCGGGCATATCCTCGATCCGCGCACCGGCCGGCCGGCAGCCTTCAAGGGCTCAGTCGTCGTCTGGCACCAGCAAGCTCTCGTCGCCGATATTCTTTCCACCGCTCTTTTCGTCATGGGACCTGAAGAGGGACTCTCCTGGGCCAACTCCAGGCAGGTGGCAGCCTGTTTTATCTTCCCATCTAGCGACGCCCGTTGTCACGAGATTAGCGCCAGCCTTTCTTTCTCCAGTCTCTTCCCACTGACCACTGACCACTGACCGCTGACCGCTGACCGCTGACCACTGACCGCTGACCGCTGACCACTGACCACTGACCGCTGACCGCTGACCGCTGACCGCACGAATGCGCTCTGTTAAGAGGCAGGATAAAAGGGCCTCATGAGGGTGACTCGGCGGCTGCCGGTTGGAACGAGTCCACCAGTTCCCGCAAGAGAGGCTGCAGTTTGACGGACTGAATGTTGGCCTGGGTTTTTCCCCGCAAAAATACCGGCGATGTCGAGAAGGTCGCCCACGAGGGTATTTTGCAGGATAGCGTTACTCTCAATAATCTCCAGGGCGGGAGCCTGTTTGCGGGCCGCAATTCGGTTTCGATTTGTTTACGCTTCTCAACTTCCCGATGGAGATCGGCATTCGTCTTACGGAGTTCCCTGGTCCGTTCTTTTACTCGCAGGTTAAGCTCTTCGCGGGCGCGCCTGAGAGATTCTTCTGGCATTCCGCGTCTCCCTTGTAGATTACATCGTATACGGAAAGGTTAAGCGGACAAAAGTGGTCCCAGAGGATTGGCGGCGCAATGGTCAGCATTCCGGGAACTTTTCAGGTTATTTGATGTCATAATAAATAAGCACCACTGCTGGTGTCAGGTTTTCGATGGCAGAAATGAGCGGGTCAATCAGTTCGGGAGTCGCGTTCGGTGAAGCCGAAACTTTAGTCGCTCGGCTGAAAGAAGGGGACGAAAGCGCGTTCTCCGAAGCTTTCGAGCTTTACAAAGATCTGATCTTTACCGTCTGTTCCAAGCTTCTGGCCGAAAAGGGCGAGGCCATGGACGTCACTCAGGAGGTCTTTCTGACCCTTTACCGCAAGATCCACTATTTCCGTGGGGAATGTACGCTCAAGACCTGGCTTTACCGGGTTACTCTGAACCATATCGGCAACCGCAATCGCTGGTGGCGGCGGCGTTCCAGAGACCGTACTCAATCTTTGGGTCTGACCGTCAACGGGAAAACCATCGATGTGCCCTGCAATAGGGCGCGTCCGGATGGCCGTTTTTTTTCCCTCGAAGTTCAGGAGGCGCTGCAAAAAGGCCTTCAGGATCTGCCATTTGATCAGCGCGCTTGCGTGATCCTGCGTGATGTGCAGGGACTGACTTATGAGGAAATCGCGCAGGCGATGTCCGTGCAGATCGGTACCGTCAAGTCACGCATCGCCCGAGGCCGAGAGCGGCTGCGAGAGCTTTTAAGAGATTACCGGCCGGGAGCATCGCTATGAAGTGTGACCATGTCCGTCTAAGAGTTCACGACTATTTGGACCAGGAATTGTTGCCTGAAGAAAGCCTCGAACTGAACCTGCATCTGGGGCACTGTGAGGCCTGCAGAACGATCTTTGACGAATACGGCTTTATTAAAGAAGCCATTTCACTGAAAGTAGAGTTGCCGCAGCGTTCACAGGAACAGATGCGGGCCTGGATTCAGCATCGAGCTCACCGGACGCTGCAGACTCGCCTTTGGGAAGCCTGGGATTTTTTCAGGACCTTTTGCCGGGATCTGGATCGCCGTCTGGTATGGTCAAAGCTCTCGGCCACTCCCATTACCCTGGCGTTCTTTTTCGTCATCGTGGCTCAGTTTTCGCATGTGGATTTTTACGAATGGACTCATCCTGTTTTCGGAGAGCCCCGGCAGGAAGCCACTCTTCTTCGCAAGCCGATCATCTCCCAGGCCCACGTCCGGCAGCAGAATACGGCTCTGGAGGGACTTTCAAACGCGGTTTGGAGACTTCCTTATGAGGATTCCCTTTCGCTGGTGGCCAAGATCACGCCCGAAGGCAACGCTCAAATCGACAGCGTCTTGAACGCCCCCAAGAGCCTGGACCTTCTGAACGCCATCGATCTGAACCTGCGCGAGAGCCAGTTCGAAATGGCTCGCACCGTGGGCAGCCCGTTTCTGATCTATTCATTTCAGAAGATCGACGTCTACGAATACCAGCGCGGACTGTAACGAGTGGCGGGTGTCACGCCGCCACCCGCCACCCGCTCACGGAATCGTGACTGCCACTTTGCCGGTGCCGATGTTACCGACCGAGTCCACGACGCGGATTGAGATCACATGCGCTCCGGACTCGAGGGCTTCGGTGGTGAAAGAGAACTGCTCGCTCGGAGTATCCGCAATCCCGTCCTGGGGAAAGATAATATGCCAGGTTTCTGAATCCACCGAATACTCCGCCTGGTGAACAGTGCTGAATCCGCCAGTGTCTGCAGTGAACTGCACGCTTGCCTGCCGCCTCTCCAGCTGAGGGGCAGCCACTTCCACAGAAGGAGAAGAATTGGAAATAACGAAAGCCTTGCTCACCAGCTCGCTGCTCAGGGCCTGCGCCTGCGGGTTACTGGGAAGATCCGATGCAACCACCTTGACGAAATAAGTACCCCTTGGAAAGCTGACACCGTCCATCGTGAAATGGCTCTCGGTGAGACCGTCTTTAAGCAGTTTCCACGAATCTACTTCCTGAGTGCGATAGTAGATGGAAAAGGCCAGGTCATCCTGGTTGCGGTCGCTGGCCTGCCAGGAGAAGCTTCGAGCGCCCGGAATGTAGACTCTGCGCGCCGGAGGCGTGGAGCCGCGATCTATATTGCGGATGCTGCGGGGCAAAGACCTGAGGTGCGCTCCGGCAGGTCCCCCGGGAGACACTCCTCCCGAAGGATTTGAATTCGGGAACTGGACGAGAGCAACACCGGGGGGGTGCACGGTTACCGATTCCACCTGGGGCGCAAGGTTGCGCTGCAGATAGCTCACAGTGACCAGCTCAACGGCGTTGCTGTCGGAAACGACGGCAGCCGACCGGCCGGCCTCCGGAAATTCGATCTTCCACTGCAGATATCGGGCCGCCGGGCTCAAGACGGCGCTTCCCCCGGAATTCTGGTACGGCTCGCTCCAGTTGCTCCAGGTGCCGTCCGGATCTTCCGTGTTGCCGGAGCGCGTGTACACTTTCACTCCTGTCGTCTGATTCTTTACGAACCAGCGAATCGTTCCCCAGGAGCTGGCCACTCCAGCGTCAAGCGGCTTTGACTCGTACACACCGGCCTTGGAAGGAGTCGTGAGCAGCCGGAATAACTTGCCCAGGTTGCTGGTGACAACGTACAGAGATCGATCGTGCTCCAGCAGATGGGTGATCTGCTCCTCCGGGCTTTGAGCCAGAAAGGTCACGAGCTTGTCGGGGCTGATGGAGACGATTCTCCCCTGGTTGCCGGTCCCCACCAGCACATTGCCGTCACTGCGAACCAGAAGGTCAAAAGCCAACTGGTCGTTCGAAGTGTACAGTGTTTCCACCAGATTTTGGCGATCTATCTTGTAGACCTCCAGCTTTTTCCCTTTTTCGGTTCCGGCTACGCTGACGGTACTCTCTCTGTCGGGTGAGCCGTTCTCGTCTTCCGAAGGTTCCGAACTGCTCTTGGTGGCAGCAGAGACTGTCGGAGGTTCAGAACCCTCCGGGCCGCCCAAAGCAGCGGCGTAAACGTTGCCGTAGCGGTCATAGGCGATCGCTTTCAGCTCTTGAAGCGGCGAATCGTAGAGGACGAAAGCCGAGCCGGCGGGAGAAATCCGGTAGAGAAGGGCTTCAGGAGCACCCCCGGCCAGAAGATTCCCTTCTGCGTCCACGGTTAGACTGACGATATGGGTCTCTTTGCTGTCGTAAAAGGGGGTTCCCTGCCCGTCCGGAGCAACTTTGTAAATGATGCCCTTGGGACCGGTGGCGACGAAGACATTATTCTGGGCATCGACGGCCAGCGCCCAGATGTATTTTTCTCCCGGGTCGAAGAAAATTTCCGGCTGCCCCTGGCTGTTTAGCCGATAGACCTTTCCATCCGGAGAAGTGCCTGCGTAAATTCGGTTGGAGGAATCCACAGCCAGCGCATACACGCTCGGCTCATTCAGTTTGGCCCATTCGGAGCCGTTTCCGCCGGCCGGCTGGCGAAAAATCTTGCCATTGCTTCCGGTGGCCAAAAACACATTGCCGCCTCTGTCTGTTAGCGCGTCAAAAATGAAAGCTTCTTCCGTCTCCAGAAGCATCTCCAGGTCGGGGGCCAGCACCAACCTTCCGTCGCTGGTCACCGATACACCCGTGAGTTCGCCCTGCAGGAACTCCTCCTGCGTGGAGAGCGTCCAGTGGGACGGCTCGGTTGCCTCCACCGGAAGGGCGGAAGAGTAAAAGACTATAGATAAAAGAAGAGCAAATTTTTTCATTGAGTTCTCAGGCTGGAGCCGTGCCAGTCTGCGCTAGCCCTTAACTTTAATCTTAATTACGTGCTGACCGGTCAGCACAAAGTCGGTAGGAGGCAGCTCATATTCAAAATAAATAACCTTGTCAATGGCCTTTAGAGCCCCGCCGGTCTTCTGGGAATTATAGAGAGCCAGCAGCGAAGGCGGCAGATCCGGGAGCCCTTCACCACCGGCCACGACACCCGCACCTTCCCGGAAGAGTCGGATATACAACCGGTCGTTCTTCTTCAGGTTGTTAATCGCCTTGATCAGTTGCTGCAGGCTCTTGGGCACGAACTCGTCCACATCCGATTCGGCATCCACTTTGATCAACGACAACCCGTCTCCCACCATTATCCTGAGTGGTCCTGGCGTAATATCCTCGGGGATCATCACAGGGTATTCTTCAACGATCGTATCTCCATTGGCTCGGCGCAGAAAAACCGTCAGGTTCACTTCTTCTCCCGGGCGCGCTTCCAATTTGTCCTGCCAGACTTTCTCGAGAGTTGCTTCGCGTGTCTGTTCGACAGCCGTAATTTCCACGTCAATGCGTTCCATTTCCAGATCTTCAAAGCCGCTGCTCAGGAGAAAGTTGATGGGCGAGGAAGCCGCCATCGCGGCAAAGACCGGCGTACTGACCAAATCGGAAACGCTATTCTCGAAATGGACATCGGGTTGTCCCCGCACGGCAATTTTACATTTGATTTCCAGGGTCTGGCCGCCAATGGCGCGCTCCGAGGCAATGATGCTGTTGTGAACCGTGAAGGTCATCAGGAAAGGCGTCAGGAATTGATCGGTGATGACTTCGTAGTTGTATTCTTTCAGCTCATTGCGACTCGTCATTATCTTCAGGCCAATCGGAATCATGTCCGCCTCCTCTCCGACAATACCCATGATGCCGGTCGCCCGGTCCTGCTTGATGCTGCCGATAGAGGCCGTGGTGGCTGAGACCTTTTCGCTGTTCATCAGGTTAGGAATGATTGTCAGCACAGCCGCCTTGTTGAGCGGCATGTCGGTATACCCCATGCTCAGGAACGGATGCCCGAAGGCATATATCTTGTCTCCGCTGAGGTGAGTGACCGTGCCGCTGGCGCTCACTTCCATGTCACCGCGCACCATCTGGACACTGATGGTCGATCCGGGTTCCAACGGCGCGTTCAGGAAATCGTTGGTTTTCCCGCTCCCGATTCCACGGATCGGAGTCAGCCCGAGGGCCTTCAGTTGGGGAGCGAAAGACCGGATGGCTGCCGGCGAGAAGCCGGAAAGATTCAGTGGAGTCGCTATGGGCGTCAACTTGCCCGCGCCCTCCAAAGAGCCGGTATTGAGCAAAAAGGGATCGACATCAAAACTGGGAAGCTGAGGTAATAGCTCGCTCAATTTGAATTGCGCGGCCTGATACATAGCACCGGGGCCGTCGTAGCGGACCTTTCGGTAATCCACTTTGGGAGATTCTTTGAAAATGTCCACCATTTCCTGGATCGGCGTAATGCCCGCGATTGGAGCTTTGGCGAATTTAAAGGCGTACGCTACGGCGCCTACCAGCTTGCCATCAATATAAACCGGGCTGCCGCTCATGCCGGCAAATACACCCGTCTCCTCCAACTTCTCGCCGGAAAGCCGGGCCAAAATCAGGTTCTGCTTGGGTCCGACGTTCTCGAGCACACCCAGTACCTCGACATCGAAATTCTCGACAGTCGTGCCTTTGAATATGGTCCTTCCGTAACCTTGTTGTCCCGGTTTCACCAACTCCAGAGGATAAAAGTCTGCCGACTGAGCGCTGATCATCGCAGGCGTCGTGATGATCAAAGCCAGCACGATACCGAGTATTTTAAAATTCATTACGGAAAAACCTCATTGAGACCAAGTTTTCTGGGGTAAAGTATAGCGATTCAAGCTCTGTAAGGTCAAGAAAACGGGCTGCAAAGGGCTGTTGTGAAAAGTGTGATTATAACCGCTGAACAAATCAGCGAATTGAGTGTATTAAAGGCGGTATGGGTATGAGTGTCCGGAATTACGTACCTGATGTGGGGTTGGGACAACGCTACTGGAAGTATTATTTGCGGCTGTTTTTTCCTTCTTTGGTAGTGCTCATTGTTACGTTCCTGATCATTAATTTATTCCTCACTTATAGAATTGTTTACCCCCAGCCGCGTCCGGAATCGGGAGATCCAGCCTCTTACCTCTTGCCTTTTCAGGAGCTGAATTTCCAGGGAGATGGGGGACAACTGTCCGTCTGGTTCATTCCCGGCCTGAAGGGATCTCCGGCCGTCTTTCTCTGTCATGACTATGGCTCCAACCGGATCCCCCTTCTCAACCTGGCCGCTTTGCTGCGCGAGACGGGCTATAACGTCGCTCTAATGCCTTTTCGCGGCCACGGGAACAGCCATTTCTCCTACTCTACACTGGGCCTCGAGGAAGGCCAGGATCTGTCTCGAGCGGTTGATTTCGTTGTGGATAACCTTGGTGTCGATGAGTCGAGCGTGGCCACTTATGGGATCTCGCTGGGAGCTCATGCGGCCATGCGCGCCGCTCTCCAGAATGAGCGCATCCGCGTGCTGGTCCTGGATTCGCCATACCCATGCCCATATGACCTGATCGAACATGAAATCGCAGAAAGTGTCGGCTTCAATAGCAGCCTGCTGAGCAGCAGCGTAGGTCTCTTTTCTTCTCTTTACTTGGGGACCAGTCCCTTTGCTCTCACCGAAGACGTTGAAGTGGAATCGCTCTTCCCGCGCCCGATTCTTTATATCGCCGGTCTGCAGACTCCTTCCTTTGCCCGCTGGACGCGCCGGCTCTATGCCGAGTCGGAAGGGCGCAAGGACATCCTGACGCTTCCGCGCACCCGCAAGTCGCTACTGATCACCACTGAGTTGCGTACTTACGATCAGCGCATTGTCAATTTTTTAAGACAATATCTGCCGCTTTAAACGTCAGTGTCTCCTGTCATCATCATCTGACCTGAATGCTGAAATTTGATTCTCTGGAACTCATTGGTTTTAAGTCCTTTGCGGAGAAAACCCGTATTGTTTTCAACGATCGGACTACGGCCATTATCGGGCCCAACGGCTGTGGCAAATCGAATCTTGCCGATGCCATCGGATGGGTTCTGGGAGTCCAAAACGCCCGCAATCTGCGCGGCCAAATCATGGACGATGTCATCTTTAGCGGCACCGGAAAGCGAAAGCCCTCCGGATTTGCACAGGTGACGGTCACCCTGCGACGCACCGGAGAGGCCCCGATCCGAATCGGCCAGGAGGAGATCGACGGTAACACCCTGGAAATCGGCCGCAAGCTTTATCGCGACGGCGAGAGTATTTATCTGCTGAACCAGAGACGCTGCCGGCTCAAGGATATCCATGATTTTATGGATGAGGCAGGCCTCGGCTTTTCCTCCTATGCCATGATTGCCCAGGGTAGGATTGAGTCCTTCCTGAGCGCCAAGCCACTGGATCGCCGGGCGATCATCGAAGAAGCGGCGCGGATCACCGGATACAAGAGCAAGCGGCGCAGCGCTGAGCTTAAGCTCGAGATGGCGCAGCAGAATCTCCTGCGCCTGAATGACATCATCCTGGAGGTTGAGCGCCAGCTTCGCTCCCTCAAACGTCAGGCCGGCCGTGCCAAACGGTACCGTGAGATCAGAGAGGAATACCGCCAGGCCCAGCGCCAGAAGTTTGTCCTGGAAGCGCAGTTCCTGAAGGCCAGCCTGGCGACACTGCAAACAGACCTCGATCACCTGCGAACTGCCCAAGAAGAACTGAAACAGGAGCTTGGCGCCTGTGAGCAAGCATACCGGGAAAGCACTCGAAAGCGCGATCAGTTGGAAACCTCACTGAACGATCTGCGCCAGCGGCGCTCGGAAATCCATCTGGAAATCGACCGTACAGAGAATTCCATCCGCTACAACCACGACCAGGTGGAGAACACGCGCCGGCAGTTGGAAGGGTACACGGAAGAGCAGAAGGCCCTCAGTCACGCCTTGCAGAAAAACGCGGAAGAACTGACTCGCTGTCAGGCTGAGCGCACCAACCTTCAGGCAGAAGAAAAGAAGGTGGAAGAGGCCAGGACAGGCCACAGTGAACTGCTCGAACGCTGCCGTCCCGAGGTCCAGAAGTCTGAATCCTATTTGGAAGAGCTTCGCGCAAATCTGCTGCGGCTCTCGGCCGAGATGGCTTCTCTAAACAATCAGGGCGAGCAGCTAGGGCAGCGGCTGGCTGACTCGTTTGCCCTCGAGGATCGCATCCAAAAGGAACTGGCTGATTATTCGGCCCGCCTGCAGGAGACCGCCGGTCGCCTGGGGCAGCTCAAGTCAGTGCTCGCCTGCAAGCGGACCGACCTGGCTAAGCTGAAGGCCGATTTGGAAAAGCAGGAGAGAGTCAAAGGCGGGCTGGAGGCTGAGCTCAAGGACGCACAGGCTGCGCTGGCTGAGAGCCAAAATCAGTTGATCGCCCAGCGGGAGAGGCTTCAGTCGCTGCAGGAAGTCGAACTCAGCCATTCGCAATATAGCGAGGGCGTCCAGAAATTGCTGAACCACCTCAGCCAGAACCAGTCGGTCAGGGCGGGAGGAACCCTGGCCGACTTCATCGAGACCAGCCCCGAATATGAGCGGCTGGTCGAGGAATTTCTGGACGAAGAGCTCGAGTACGTGCTGGTGGATTCTCTGGACGAAGCCCTCAGGGGAATAGCCGAGGTGAAGTCTCTCAAGGGAGCACGCTGCACTTTCTTAACTTTGAACTCCAGCAATGGATTCGACAAGCCCAGCGGCCACAGGGCAGATGTCCGTCCTTCCCAGGACGAAGGCATCCACGGCACGCTGGCCGATATTTTGCGTATGAAGCCGGAAGTCCAGGCGGCTTTCCATCGTGTGCTTCCCCAGAGCGCCGGGGCCATCATCGTGTCGGATCTCGACCGGGCCGTCCTGGCGGCGCACAACTATCCCGAATCGATTTTTATTACCCTGGAGGGAGAGACCCTCACACCGCGCGGGCTTCTGTCAGCCAGCGCAGGACAGCTCAAGAAGCTCGGCCTGCTGGGTCTCAAGAGACAGAAACGAGAGCTGGAGAAAAAGATCACGCACTTTCAGAAGGCTTTCGCCGGTCTGCAGGAGAAGGAGAAGGAGATCAGCGGCAAGCTCGAATCCGTGGTCCAGGCTCGGCTTCATGATCAGGAGCTGTATCACACACTGGACCGTGAGATCATCTCGCTCGGTCACCAGCAGGAGCAACTCGATGCCGAGCATCAACGTGAGTCCAGGGCTGTGGAGCTTCTGGAGCAGGAACTGACCCAGCTCGAGGCCGAGCGCCAGCGGCAGGGCGAGCAGATCCAGGCCCTCGAAAAGCAGTTGAAGGAAAAGACTGAAGCTCAGGTCCAGACTGAAAAGATGCTCGCCCAAGAGCAAAGCTCACTTCAGGAGTTCCGGATGGAGTTCTCCCGTATACAGGAACAGATCCATGTCATTTCCTCTGACCGAAAGGTGATCCAGGAGCGCTGCCACGCTCTCGATCGCGCCTTCAATGGCATCCAGGAGCAGCGCTCCGGACTCGAATCCCGGCAGCAGTCAAACCAACTGGCTCGCGCTGAGGCCGAAGAGCGCCTCAGCGCTATAAAGCAGATGCTCGGCCAGCTCGAGGCGGATCTGAGCAGGCACCGGAAGGACCTTGAGTCGGCTGATGCCAAGCTGAATCAAGTGCACGAGGAATACGAAAAATGGAAGAGCTTGCATCCCGAGATCGAAGAGCGCCTGGCCGGCCTTCGCGATCGCAAGATGGAGAGGCAGGAGCAGCGTTCCGGCTTGGATATCGAGCGGGTCCGAACGGAGACCCAACTGCACAGCCTGGAGCAGCAGTGTCTGGAGCAGTTGCAGTTTTCGCTTCAGGAGGCCGCCTCTGGTTTTGAGTTCGAAGACCAGGACCTGGAGCAAGCCAACCAGACCTGCAGCGATTTGAAGAGCCGGCTGGACGAGTTCGGCCCTATTAATATGACCGCCCTCGAGGAATACCAGGAGAACGAAGAACGCTACGAATTCCTTAGCCGGCAAAAGCAGGATATTGAGCAGTCGATCTCGGATACGACTCGGGCCATTCACGAGATCAATCGACGCAGCCGCGAAAAATTCAAAGAGGCTTTTGAGGCCATCAACGGCTACTTCCAGACCGTTTTCCAGAAGCTGTTCGGCGGCGGCGAGTGCGGGATGCAACTGCTGGACGAGGAAGATCTTTTGGAAAGCGGAATAGATGTTTACGCCCAGCCTCCCGGGAAGAAGCTTCAAAACGTGATGCTGCTCTCAGGGGGTGAGAAGGCGATGACAGTTCTGTCCCTGCTGGTGGCGCTCTTTCATTATCGTCCCAGCCAGTTTTGCGTTCTGGACGAAGTAGACGCCCCACTGGACGAGGCCAATGTGAAACGCTTCACCGAACTCACCGGTGAAATGAGCCGCCAGATCCAGCTCATCCTGATTACCCACAACAAGAAGACGATGGAGGCGGCTGACGCGCTCTTCGGAGTCACCATGGAAGAGCCGGGCGTCTCGCAGGTCGTCTCGGTTAAATTCGACTGAGAAATTACTCTCCGGCTTCCCGGGTACCGGGTGCCCTTTGGGCGGCGTGCCGGTCTCCAGCCTTCTTAATCCCATAGCGCCTCATCTTATGGCTCAGAGAGTTGCGGTGGATGCCCATGCATTCTGCGGCGCGGCTCAGGTTGCCGTTGCTTTGCCGGAGCGCCCGTGAAATGAAAAGCTTTTCAAATTGTTCGAGCGCTTCGGGCCACAGAATCCCCTTGGCGACCATCTCATCGATTGCGTCTTCCAGAGCATCTTTAATCGGCAGCTTATTGTTGTGGCTTTTAGAAGAGTCCATGTTGACGGTCAACTTTTTCTTGTACAACACCTCACCAATGATTGCCAGTGACAACAAACACAGGCTGACCCTCTCGCCATAAAAACAGAACCCCGGTCCGCGGTCCGCGGTCAGCAGTCCGCGGTCAGCTTCTTTCCGGTCAAACGCCGGAAAGCCTCAAGGTAGCGATCTGACGTGGCCTCCAAGATCGACCGTGGAAGCTCGGGTCCAGGAGCTTTTTTGTCCCAATCCAGCGTCTCCAGATAGTCGCGAATAAACTGCTTGTCAAAGGACGGCTGGGAACGGCCCGGCTGATACTGGTCTTCCGGCCAGAAACGCGAAGAATCGGGGGTCAGGGCCTCGTCAATCAGGAGTAGCCTGGAATCATCCCATCCAAATTCAAACTTGGTATCACAAATCATGATGCCGCGCCGGCTCGCGTAGTCACGAGCGCGCCCATAAATACGGAGACTCGAGTCTCGAACATTCTCGGCCACTTCAGCTCCCACAGCCTCAACGGCTTGATCGAAAGTGATGTTCTCATCGTGGCCGCTGGCTGCTTTGGTAGCCGGCGTGAAAATCGGCTCAGGCAACTCTTCCGACTCTCGCAACCCCGGAGGCAGTTTGATTCCACAGATCGCTCCGGTCGCCTGATAATCCTTCCAACCCGATCCGGCCAGATAGCCGCGCACGACGCACTCGATTGGAAGCGGCCGGCACTTGCGAACCAGCATCGAGCGTTGATCCAGCAATGCCTCAAAGGGCTGCAGCTCTTCTGGAAAATCCGATGTCTGGGCTGAAATGAGATGATTTTCAACCAGGCCCTCCAACTCTCCAAACCAGAAGACTGAAATCTGAGTCAGCACCCTCCCCTTGTTCGGAATCGTGTTGGGGAGCACTACATCAAAGGCCGAGATTCGATCGGTAGCCACCATGAGGAGCCGCCCGCCCACTTCGAACAACTCGCGCACCTTACCCCGGCTGATTTTCTTAATTCCTGGTAGATCGAGCGTTTTCATCTACTGTTCTGGGCCTGCGGTAAGGGATGATTCTAGCCTATGGCAGAACCCAAAAAAAGGACCTGGCCTCACCTTTATATCGATCTTATAGGTACGGCTTGACATGGCAAGAAGGAGGAGATACAATTAGCACTCGATTGGGGTGAGTGCTAATGGGACTTTTTAAAATACTGTAAGTTAAGCGTTTTTCTTTTAGTTCCTAAAAAAACCAAGAAAGGAGTGCACAAAATGATTAGACCTCTACATGATCGAATTTTAGTGAAACGGACCGAGAGCCAGCAGGAAGAACTTCGGGGCGGAATCGTAATCCCGGACACGGCCAAAGAAAAGCCCCAGGAAGGGGAAGTAGTGGCCGTGGGCGACGGCAAAGTCCTGGAAAACGGACAGAAGCTCGGAATGTCCGTGAAGGCCGGCGATACGATCCTCTTTGGGAAGTATTCCGGTACGGAAGTCAAGATTGACGATGAAGATTACCTCATTATGCGCGAGGATGAAGTGCTGGGCGTCATCGTCGAAAAGAAGACCAAAGTAAAAGTTTAAATCCACTTACGAAAGGAGTGTGAAGTATGGCAGGTAAACAGGTGACACACGGCGAAGAGGCTCGCCGGGCATTGGTCCGCGGCGTCAACAAGTTGGCCGACGCGGTAAAAATCACCCTTGGCCCCAAAGGCCGAAACGTTGTGTTGGAGAAGAAATTCGGTTCCCCCGTCGTGACCAAAGACGGAGTCACGGTGGCTAAGGAAATCGAACTGGAAGGACTGGAAAAAGTAGGCGCTGCAATGTTGCGGGAAGTCGCCAGCAAAACCAGCGATGTGGCTGGTGATGGCACCACTTCAGCAACCGTGCTGGCCCAGGCCATCGTCCGCGAGGGTGTGAAGAACGTGGCCGCCGGGGCGAACCCGATGGCTCTGAAGAGAGGCATCGACAAGGCCGTACAAAAGGCCGTCGAAGAAATTAAGAAGCTGTCCACTGCCGTCAAGGGCGACATGATCGCTCAGGTGGGCGCCATCTCGGCTAACAATGACCGCACCATCGGAGACATCATTGCCGAAGCCATGAAAAAAGTGGGCAAGGACGGGGTCATCACGGTTGAAGAAGCCAAGACTATCGAGACTTCGCTGGAAGTCGTCGAGGGTATGCAGTTCGATCGCGGCTATCTGTCCCCCTATTTCGTGACCGATCCGGAGCGGATGGAATGCGAGTTAGAAGATCCCTTCGTTCTTCTGCACGAGAAGAAGATCAGTTCCATGAAAGATCTCCTGCCGCTGCTCGAGCAAGTGGCCAAATCCGGCCGGCCCTTCCTGATCGTGGCCGAGGATGTCGAAGGCGAAGCCCTGGCTACGCTGGTCGTGAATAAGCTGAGAGGCACCCTGTCGGCCGCGGCCGTTAAGGCTCCGGGCTTCGGCGATCGCCGCAAGGCCATGCTGGAAGACATTGCCATCCTGACCGGCGGCAAGGTCATTTCTGAAGATCTGGGTATCAAGCTGGAGAACGTCCGGCTGGAGGATCTGGGTCGCGTTAAGAAAGTCACCATTGATAAGGACAACACCACCCTGGTGGAAGGCGCCGGCAAGCAGGAAGATATCGCCGGACGCGTCAAGCAGATCCGTACTCAGATCGAGGACACGACTTCGGACTACGATCGCGAGAAGCTGCAGGAGCGGCTGGCCAAGCTGGTCGGCGGCGTGGCAGTGATCAAAGTCGGAGCTGCCACTGAGACCGAGCTGAAGGAGAAGAAGGCTCGCGTCGAGGATGCCATGCACGCCACCAAAGCGGCTGCCGAAGAGGGCATCGTGCCTGGTGGTGGAGTGGCCTACCTGCGCGCTGCAGCAACTCTGGAGAAACTGGTGCTTGATGACAAAGATGAGCAGGTAGGCGTCAGCATCGTCAAGCGCGCTCTTGAAGAGCCGGTGCGGCAGATCGCCTTTAACGCCGGCTTTGAAGGCGCCGTTGTGGTTGGAAAGATACGCGATAGCAAGGACAGCTCACTTGGCTTCAATGCCGATAGCGAGAAGTTCGAGAACCTGGTGGATGCTGGAGTTATCGACCCCACCATGGTGACTCGCACTGCCTTGCAGAATGCGGCCTCCATCGCCAGCTTGCTGCTCACCACTGAAGCCATGGTCACCGAACTTCCCGAAGCTGACAAGGAGAAGGTCCCCGGCGGCGGGCATCCCGGGATGGGCGACATGGGCGGAATGTACTAAAGCAGCGGTAGCCCAGGGAGGCCAATGGCTTCGTTCTCCGCGCCCTTCGATTCTCGACGTAGCTTTGGCTACTCCTGCGGTCGAACGGCTTGTGCGGCCTCGCTCTCGGCCTCCCTGGTCCAGCGCGCAACACTTCCCGAGCAAGGCGGGCTCGCGCTGGCGGGCCCGCCTTGCTCTTTGTCTGCCTTCCTCTCAAAATGGCGTGGTGTCCAACCGCGCCACTCTCATTGCCTTTTCAGTAGTTATCATTTATCTCACCTTGTTTTACCAGCTGGGCGGACTGGCCTTAGTCGGCGCCGATGAGGCGCGTTATGCCCGCATTGCGGAAGAGATGAACCTCAGAGGCAATTATGTGACGCCTACTCTCGAGTTTCGACCCTGGCTGGAAAAGCCTCCTCTGCTTTTTTGGCTGCAGGCCGCCAGCTTTAAGCTCTTTGGAGTGAGCGAGTGGTCGGCGCGATTGCCTGTGGGGCTGACCGCTTTGCTGACATTAATGTGCTCGGCCCTGCTGGGGCTTGAACTGGGCGGCCGGCGCGCGGCCTACCTGACGATTTTGATCCTGGCGACTTCGCCTCTCTTTTTTATCTTTGGGCGCTCCGCCAGTACGGACATGCTTCTGACCGCCATGCTGACGGCTGCCCTGTTTTGCGGATTCAGGGCCGCCACCCGCCCTTCACCCTTGTGGGGCGCGGGACTCGGCGCCGCGCTGGCCCTGGCCACGCTGGCCAAAGGTCCAGTGGCGTTGATTCTGGCCGGAGGAATCTTTGTTCTTTACTTTCTTTTTGTCCGGAGATTTCCCTGGAGCTGGTCGCAAACGGCCCTCGCCCTTGTTTTTACGCTGGCCCTTGCGGTCCCCTGGTACTGGCAGATATGGGTGGAGAACGGCTATGACTTCGTGGCCACGTTCTGGCTGAACCATCACCTGGCGCGCTTTCTAACCGATCTTCACCATCATTCTCAGCCCTTCTGGTATTTCCTGCCTGTCCTGATCGTTGGCTTTTTTCCCTGGACCTTTTTTTTGGGTTCCTCTGCATTCCGAGCCTGGAAGCTGAAGGTCGAATGGGTCTCAGACCGCTATTCTCATCTGCTTTTTTTATGGCTCTGGGTGCTTGTCCCTCTCCTTTTTTTCTCCTTGAGCGAGAGCAAACTGGCCGGCTACATCCTGCCTGTTCTTCCAGCACTGGCCCTTTTGGCCGCTCTCGAATGGGAACAGTACCTGAGTGGCGACCTGGTCGCCTATCGCGCCATGAAGCCGCAGATGGCCGTCCTTAGCGCCTTTACTGTCCTTGTCATTATCGCTCTCATATTCGGCTTTCACTTCATCTATGATTCGATCACGGCGGGCGTTCTGGTGGCTCTTCCATTGGCATTCGCCATCGCGCTCGTCCGATACGAGTTTAGAAAGCGACAGCCGGCCCGGCTTTTCCTGACGCTTGTCGCCGGCATGAGTCTTTTCGCCGCGCTGGCGTTCTGGAAGGCTGCCCCTGTCTTCGAAGATTATCATTCGGCTCAGGATTTGTCGCTGGCGGCGCTCCCCCTGATTTCCCAGCAAGAACCCCTGGTCCTTTACCGCTACTTTCATCATACCGCCCAGTATTACACCGGGTATCAAACAACCCGGGAGGCGGTTCCGGATTTGCAATCTTTGCGGCGGTATAGGGCTGAGCACCCGCAGGATCGCTATTACGTCCTGACCCAGGAACCGGGTTGGCGGGATCTGCAGACCGTCTTTTCCACCCGCCTGCGGGAACAGCAGGGCAACTTGTACCTGGTTGAGTTGCAGGCAAAATAATGTAAGATCGTCCATTCGCTATGGCTTTGCGGTTGTACAACACGCTGACCCGACAAGTAGAAGAATTGAAACCGCTTAACGGGACGGAAGTCCGCATGTACACGTGTGGGCCTACGGTCTACGACTTTGCCCATATCGGAAACTTTAGAACCTATGTTTTTGCAGATGTGCTCCGAAGGTACATCCTTTACCAAGGCCTCCCTTTGAAGCACGTCATGAATGTCACGGATGTGGACGACAAGATCATCGTCAATGCTCAGAAGAGCGGCCAGAACACTCGGGATTACACGCGGAAGTATGCTCAGGCCTTTTTCGAAGATATGGAGGCGCTGCGAATCCAGAAGCCTGAAGTGATGCCCTACGCCACCGACCACATCCCGGAGATGATCGAGATCATTCTAAAATTGCAGGAGAAGGGCTTTACCTACCAGAGCGAGGGGTCCACCTATTATCGGATCAGTAATTTCAGTGAGTATGGCAAGCTCTCCCACATGGACCTGGCCGAGGGCAGGGCCCTGGGCCGAATCGATTCGGATGAGTACACGAAGGAGAACCCGCGTGACTTCGCCTTGTGGAAAGCTGCCAAAGAGAGTGAGCAATACTGGGACTCCCCACTGGGTCCCGGCCGTCCGGGATGGCATATTGAGTGCTCGGCTATGAGCATGAAATATCTGGGCGAAAGTTTTGATATTCATTGCGGAGGAGTGGATCTGATTTTCCCGCATCATGAAAATGAAATTGCTCAGAGTGAGGCAGCGACCGGAAAACCTTTTGTTCGCCACTGGGTACACGGCGAATTTCTAATCGTCGAAGGGGAGAAGATGTCCAAGTCGAGTGGCAACTTCTACACCATTCGCGATCTGCTGGAGCGCGGGTGCAATCCGCCAGCGGTGCGCTACCTGCTGATGTCCACTCACTACAGAAAGCAACTGAACTTTAGGCTGGAGGGCGTCGAGCAGTCTCAGGCGGCACTAAAGCGCATCAATGATTTCCTGCAGCGCATTCGCGAGATACCGGAGGCGCGTCCTGAAAATCCGCAACTGACCGAGCGGATCGGTCTAGCCCGGAGCGACTTTGAAGCAGGCATGGACGATGATCTGAATACTTCCGTCGCCCTGGCGGCTCTCTTTGAGCTGATCAAAGACGTCAATCACGCCCTGGATGTGAATAGCGTAGGGACGGCCAACCGGGAGCAGATCCTGCAGTTTTTTTCCGCCGCCAACCAAGTATTCGACGTTTTTCAGGTAGAGGAACAGGCCCTCGAGGATGAGGAGGTCCTGAGTCTTCTGGAGGAGCGAGTCAAGGCGCGCCGTCAGCGCGACTTCGACAAAGCCGACCAGATTCGTGACCGTCTGGCGCAACGCGGTATTATACTTGAAGATACGAAGGACGGGACGCGATGGAAAAGAGTCAGTTGAGAGTGGGCGCCGCTGAGGTGCACGGCGTCATCGGCCGGCACATGCAGGCGGAAGGCCTGGATCTGGTCGTGGACTTTGAAAAAAGCCGTGGTGTCCACCTCTATGACTCCAAGCGGGGAGAGTTTTTCCTCGACTTGTTTTCCTTCTTCGCCACGCTGCCCCTGGGCTTCAATTACCCGCGAATGACTTCACGCGAGACCGTAGAAGAACTGGGAAGGGTGGCCGTTCACAAGCCTTCGAACTCGGATGTTTATTCAAGGGAAATGGCTGAATTCGTCGAAGCCTTCGCCAGGCTGGCCAAGCCCGATTTCATGAGGTATATGTTCTTTGTTGAGGGCGGAGCGGTGGCCGTCGAGAACGCGCTCAAAACGGCTTTCGACTGGAAAGTCCGCAAGAACCTGGCCAGCGGATCTCAGCAGGAAAAAGGCTTTAAGGTCATCCATTTTCATCAGGCCTTCCACGGACGCTCAGGTTATACGCTGTCATTGACTAATACGGCTGATCCTCGAAAGATCCAGTATTTTCCGAAATTCAACTGGCCGCGCATCCTCAATCCCAAATGCATCTTTCCTCTGGAAAGCGAAAACTTGGCCAGAGTGCAGCGATTGGAAGAGGAGGCAGTCTCTCAGATTCGCGCCGTGATCGAAGAGGATCCGGCCGACGTGGCTTGCCTGATTCTCGAACCTATCCAGGGAGAAGGCGGCGATAACCATTTCCGTCCGGAGTTTCACCAGCGGTTGAGGCAGATTTGTGACGAACACGAGATTTTGTTCATCTATGACGAAGTGCAAACCGGATTCGGTGCGACAGGCCGCATGTGGGCTTATGAATATTACGCTCGTCCGGATATTCTCTGCTTCGGCAAGAAATCTCAGGTTTGCGGAATACTGGTAAGCAGCCGCGTCGATGAGGCGCCGGACAATGTCTTTCACGTGCCCAGCCGCATCAATTCGACCTGGGGCGGGAACCTGGTGGATATGGTCCGTTGCAGGATTTGCCTGGATATCTACCGGGAAGACAAGCTCGTCGAGAATTCGTGCCAGGTGGGAGAGGTGCTATTGAGCGCTTTGCAGGACCTTCAGGATGAATTTTCCAGCCTGGTGTCCAACGTGCGGGGTAAGGGGCTCTTTTGCGCCTTTGACCTTCCCGACACGGATTTTCGCAACCGCTTCCGCAAGAGCCTGTTTGACCGCAGGCTGGTGATTCTCCCCTGCGGTGAGCGCTCGATCCGTTTTCGTCCGGCGCTGACCATCGGCCCGGAGGAAATTTACCAGGGCGTCGACATCATGCGCCAGACGCTGAAGCAAATCTGAGGCTTTCCAATGGCCTGAACTGACACCCGCCACCTGCTCAGGCGCTCGTATAATGCCGTAGCCGGAACCTCCTTCCGTTGCGAACCTCAATGGCCACCAAGTCGATCCGCACCGGGATATGGATCAACTCATGGCCGGAGATGAACTGCATGGCCAGGTCTTCCAGCTTCTCCTCCTTGCGCGCCGTAATGCTGTGTTCCGGCAACAGAGGCGACGGAGAGTTCCTGGCCTTAACTTCAATGAAGACGAGGCACGGTCCATCGTAGGCAATCAGATCAATCTCACCCCGGCGGCCCTTCCAGTTTCTGGCGACGATACTCCACCCCAACCTGCGCACATGGCGAAGCGCCAGCCATTCTCCGATCGTTCCCAGCGTGGGCTTGGCCAGACGGATCTGGGCCCAATAGGTCCAGCCGATCTGGCCGGCACGCATCCAGCGGGGCTCACCCCAGATTTCATCCCACACAAACGCTCCTCGCTACCTACATAACGTATGAGCGGAAAAAAAGACGACCAACTCGCGCCTTTCGCGCCTTTTTGGGCCTTTTCGCGATAGCCTGTCCGGTTGACAATCGGTCGTCTGAAATCCTAAGATATTGGATCTAAACGAGCGGGAATAGCTCAGTGGTAGAGTGCAACCTTGCCAAGGTTGAAGTCGCGGGTTCGAATCCCGTTTCCCGCTCCATCTTTCCTCGGTCCATTAATCTCGAGATCTCCCCAGGAGCAGGGCCGGGATCAGCATCCACCAGAATCCACCCTTCGGGTAAAGAAGCGCGGCCACCAGGCTGGAGATCCCCAGCTCGAAGGACTGGCTTTCTCCTTTTTCTTCCAGATAAAGCGCGCGATCGATGACTAAAACGAAAACTTGCCGTTGAATGTGAGTTTCTTGGGCTCGAAATCCACGTCCACCACCTGATCGCGCGATCCGCCGAACTGAGTTAGTTTCAGCTCGGTATGAAAGACGATCTCCTTTTCTTTGCCGGAAAAGTGGGGCTGTCCGTTCTCATTGAAACGCGGGAACACAAAAATGGCTGCCGGCATATTTTCGCTGGACGGGACATAGTGGGAGACGGGGACATGGATATTATGCTTCTCAGCCGCCAGGTAAGTGCTGTTCTGAAGCGTCGGCAGCGTCACCTGCCGGAGGAAGCTGTCGATGTCGCGCACCCAGTTTTGGCCTACGGGACGCGAATAGTAACTCACCTGAATGGCAATATTGGGTGGCTCCATCGCAGCGATAGAATCGAGGGTCTCGGTCACGGATCCGGGCTGCATGAGGGCCTGCATCCGAGCTGAAGCCAGACGGACAGGTGCAGCGCTGGCCAGCGTAATTCGAAGAAACTGTGTGACCTGTCTTTCCTGACCGGGACTGCCGGAAGCCCCGCCAGAGCCGGACTGGCCGCCGGAGGTGGATCCAAACTCCTCATTTTCGACGGTCACGGTTCCACGGCCGCCGCGCATGCTGTCCGTGTACCAGTTCACTCTCGAAAAAGAAACGGTCTCCACCCAGGGCGAATCATTCAGGATTTCCTGGCACTGTTTGGGATCCCAGCTATCAGGACTTTTTTCCTCCCAGAATTCGGCCCCGAATACGGTGGCTACTACGATTGCAGACAAAGCGGTCAGGCAAAGAAGTTTGTTCATCTTGATCCTCTGGCCCAATTATAAACGAAGTGCCGCAAGCGTGTGCCTAAATTTGAGTCACTGGCCGCCGGCAAAGGCAATGACGTGCTTGATTCCGTCGGGACGCCTGAGCAGCAGATCTGCGTAGCCTTCGACAGGATGGCGGGCTGAGATGAGAGAGCGGACGACCGTCGGCCACCGTTTCTTAAAGATTCCCAGGTTCTTGACGGCCGACTCAAAGTCGCTTCGACCGGCGTTGACCGTTCCGATGACGATTTGGTTCTTCAGCACGAGATCCTTCATGATGCGCGCCGCCTCGATTTCAAGAGGCAGCGCCGGCGGGGGGACGCCGGTCAGGACGATCACTCCGTTTTCGCCCAATTGGTTCATCAACCTGAAAGCCACGGAGGGGACTCCGGTGGCCTCATAAATCAGATTGATATTGCCCAGTTTGACGGCCAGCTCATCCATCGAATCTTCCCGGGATGAAACGTATGCGGCGCCTACGTCACGGACGATCTTTGCTTCAGGACTGTCGGGGGATTCCAGTGAGAAGACATGCGTCTCAAAGCCGGCACTTGCCAGGCGCATTGCGCCCAGGAGACCAATCGGCCCGGCGCCCACCACCAGCGCTCGCTGCTCCTGATTCCTGGCTTCCCTTATCCAGGGAAGACGCTTCTGGGCAAACTTGGCCTGATCGAGCGCCTTTTCAGCCACCGTAAGCGGTTCGACCAGGACGGCGATGTCTCTCAGTTCCTCAGGCACGGGGACTATATATCGAGCGTCATCCACGATGGCCTCAGTCATGAAGCCGTGGAATTCCTTGATCCCGCGCTCGATGTAATCGCCGGTATAGCAGAAGTCGGCTCTGCCCGAACGGCAGGCTGTGCAGTAGTCGTGCGGGCAGGGTCTCCTGACCATGGGGACCGCCAGATCTCCAGTCTTAATGCCCTTGACAGCGGCTCCGACCTCGATCACCTTCCCCAGGGACTCATGGCCGATCACCAAGTACTCAGAATGCTGGGGCGGCGTCCCATATTGGAAATGACTGATCTCACGGTCCGTGCCGCAGATTCCCACGTCGAGGATGCGCAGCTTGACTTCATTCGGCCCCGCCAGCCCGGGCTCGTTCTGCTCAACCAACTCCAGTTTCTGCGTCCCCGGAAAAACTCCGACGGCCTTCATGGGTTTCCTCGCCTTCTGAAAGTCTCTAATTCGAAGCTACCAGACGCCCTGAAAGGCATCAAGTAAGTGTAGGGAAGGCAGCGCGCACAGCAGAGCGACACAATAGAAGGCGCCGGATTGAGCGATTTCCACTCCTTCGCTATAATGAGTTCCCTAAACGGGGCGGCGTACCCAAGTGGCAAGGGAGAGGTCTGCAAAACCTTTATGCGCCGGTTCGAATCCGGCCGCCGCCTCCAGCCCTCCCTCTAAATTGTTGAAACGAAATGATGTTAGAGGGCTCCCTTTCGGGGGTGATTGAGGAGGCTCATTTGAGGGGGGAGTGTCTCCCGTTTGTCTCCCACGCGTCTCCTTGAGTTTTCTGATCCCAGTTCCGGTCCCTCAGGCGTGGCCTAGCAGCCTATCTGGTGAAAGCGCTTAATTTGCGCTTAATTTTAAGGACGAGAAGTAGAGAGCTGCCGCCGTTACCTGGCTGCCCATGAACCAGTACTGGGCGGAGTTTCGACAGTTCACAATTCTGGGGCGCGAACCCTTCGAAACCCCTCTCTGGGCGGGTTATGATCCTGCCACGCCGGACTTTTTATCCACCCTGCGGATACCGGTTCTGCGTGGTGTTGAGATCCTGATCCGAAACTGCCGATCGGAGAGTGGCTGGGTTCTCAGGCGCATGGCCAGGCTCAACAGCGGGATCCGATAGATCCGATGACAAAAAAAGTGGACCGGCCCGCTGAAGCTGTGTTACGGTCTTGCCAACGGACTTTTGAAAAACAACAGCTCTACGATTATGGAGACGATCTGCTACCACACAGCGGATTGCATACTGGAGGCCGGCGAAGCTCCTCTAACGGTCTTGGCCGCCAGGCCCCTCTGTTTGGTACGTGAGGCCATTACCCCATCGAGCTCTCCGCCAAGGCTTCTCGACCGGCTGCGGCCGGCGTTGCGCCGGCGCCATTACAGCCGCGGGACGGAGAAGACGGACGGAGGGCTGGGGGCGGGTTCGGTTGCCTGAGGCCTTGGAAAGAAGATACCCGAAGGCGCCGGCGGCCTGGCGTTGGCAATGGGTCTTTCCGCAGGAGAAGCGCTGGAGGAATTCCCGAACCGGAGAGGAGGGGCGACATCATGTCCATGAATCCATCCTCCAAAAGGCGTTCAAACAAGCAGGGCGTGAAGAGCCCGGTGGACAATCTGTGAAAGAAAGATGCGGCTGCGTCTTATCCGGAAACCATATAAGACGCCGGAATAGGGCAGGAACGACGCTAATCAATGGACGACACAGGGCTTAGGCGGAATCGGCTGTGGCGTTTTATCTG
>JBOGJG010000278.1:0-1038 GCA_050747825.1 Acidobacteriota bacterium
AGACTCCCGATCGGCCTCAAAGCCACAGTAGGCCATCTCTCGCCGCTCACCCGTCTTCGGGCAGTGACAGAAAACCTGCCCCTTCTCGTCGTAAACGATATTATCGGCTTGCTCCCCATGCAGCAGCTTGGTTTCCTTGTCCTTCCACAGTCCGCGGATATCAATGACGGGCTTGATCCCGTAATCCTTCCACAGCTTTTGATTATTCTTCCCCGAGTCATAACCCCGGTCATTAACTGCACCGCTCGCTCCACGATTTCGGCCTGGCGCTCTTTCAGATCTTGCACCAGAGGCAGCAACTCGGGACTGTCGGAAACCGAAGCGCGGGTGAACTGAAATCCCACCGGCAACTCATAGTGGCTGTCCACCACCAGGTGCAGCTTGTAGCCAAACCAAGTGCTGACTTTCTCCCACAGGCTGCCGGCGCTTCTTTTCACCTGCTTTTTCTTGCTGCCCCAGTCCGCTTCCGGGTCGCTATTGTCCCCGGGATCTTTGCGTCCCCGAGCATGGCTTTCCAAGGCTTTGCTGTCCACCCTACTGTATTGAAAAACGATGCCCGCGATCACACTATTTCCAGCTGGAGGATGTCCTGTAAAGTACCTCTTGCACGATCAAGCTGTACGGTTGCTACAAGGCAAACTTCGGCTGCGCCAAGTGACACGGCTCACCGACAGGGGCAACAGACGCCCGTGTTGACGAGCCGGTGGAATCTGCGCGATATCGTCGTCGCCTACCGGATGTTCGAATGCTGGCGTCAGGAAAATTTCTTCAAGTACATGCGCGAGAAGTTCCTGATCGATGCGCTGACAGATTATCAAGTTGAACCCGACGATCCGCAGCGTTCTGTCCCCAACCCCGCCCGTAAGGCCGTTGATAAGGATCTTCGCAAGGCGCGAGCCCAGCTCAACAAGCTTAGCCCAACTTCCACGGTCGAGTAAGTAAGATTCAGCATTGGCGGGGATTGACTGATCCATTCCGTCACTATGCCGGAGCGACTTGCCAGGTCTTTACCGGCCTCATGATTTCGGCCGGAATCTT
>JBOGJG010000279.1:0-11796 GCA_050747825.1 Acidobacteriota bacterium
CGCATCGACGTTACGCCGGGCGAGGTCGACGATCTTGCGGTTGAAGGCGGCGGCACTTTGCCCGGCAGCGTCGAAGTTCCTTTCGAACGTCGTCAAGGATGCATCGAAAGCATCCCAGGAGCGGTCATAGGCTTCGCGGGTCTGCGCTACGGCCTTCTCGGCAAGGGCGCGCACGCCCTCCGGTATGGCGGTATCGAGACCGAGGTTGCCGAGCTGGTTTGTCGTCTTGCGATACGCAGCGCGAGCCTGGTCGGCGGCAACTTTGGCGTTATGGGTGACGGTCATGAAACACCTCTGGGGCTTAAGCACAGGCGATTTGCGCAGGCTGGACAACCGCCGGACCCTTGCCGCGTAAAGGCAGGTCGTGGTGCTGAATGCAGATTTTTCGGGAAAGGCGTGCACGTAATCGGCACGGTAATCTTTACCGTCAGCGCCTAGGGATCCGGCGTGCCAGTATTAGACATATGGGCCTGCTCGACGGTATTACAAGCCTTGCGCGACAAAGATATTCTAACCCGTAATAGTTGAGGCAGCCTGACCCCCGGCGCGCATCGAGGAAGGGAGGGCGCAAGGAATCAACGGAGTCCGCTCCGGGTCAAAAGCTGACCATTTGCTCGGCAGCCCGGCATGTCGGCTTCGTGCCAGTTGCTGACATTCACCTAAACAATGCTGTCAGCTGCCGATCCGGTTCGGAGTCTGCTTTTTGGGTCGTTTAGCGGCCGGCGCGTTCGGCAAACCGCACTTGCGAAAAGTGTCATAACCCGAGAAGGTCCGCCGATTGAGCCGGGTTAAATCTGCCCAAGCCGCGCACGGCTAAGGCAGTCTCAGCTCTTCTTGGATGTCACCACGTAGACGCGGCCCGGCACAGCGGACACCTTCTTGCTCCCACATTTCGGGCACTGCGGCTTTGTTCTTTCATGCTCGGAGATGGTTTCGGTACGCTCGAAGGTCTTCCCGCATTTCTCGCAACGGTATTGGTAGGTTGGCATGCCCCCACTCTAGCAAACGCGTCAGGCGGCAGGGGGAATTAGAAATGGCAAAGACGTTAGGTCCGCCAGCGGTGGCGCTTTCAACGAACGTCGGCGTCCAGTTCGGCCTGACCGATTCCACCTTTTCTGCTTGCCAGCCAATATCCTTGTCTCTTGACCAACGCCAGCGGACGCGAGTCGCGGTCTCGGTACGGATAATCTTACTGTGAGTGAGGGGAGTGATGTTTCTCCGTAATCCTTAGAAAAAGGCTGAGGACAAAATCGGCTATTTCTGCGGCTTCCTGATCTGACAATTGCCTGCATGTCGCAGCGATTGAAATGATCTGTCCATCTTGGACTCGCGCTATCCGAGACCGAATCTGTTCAAATGTGGCTCGCATCTCCTCGTCGTCGAAATCTTTCGGTTCAACATCAAGAAAGCTCCCGTAGGCCCCCTCGAGTCGCCGCTGAAGAGAGGCCGGACTGGTAGCCAGCACCTCCACCGCCACCATGAATTTTTCGTACAGATAAGAGAGCTTCATCGGGTCCATGATGGCCGGTTCCAATAGTTGGGAGCGCACTCAGAGACCACTCCACACAACGCTGCGATGGCCGCTCGCATCACCAAGCGCGTTAGGGAAACGAGCGACATGGTTGACGCGCTAGAGGCTCGGGAAGCCGCTGGCACTAGACAGAACTTGGTCGATGCGTTTCCTGGCAGCGTCCAAGGCATCCTTCTTATTTGGCCTCAAGGTGCGTAGAGTAGACCGCGATAGAATGGGTAAGTCCGCTCGCGTGGGGTAGACGCTGGCGCACCACTGTGACCACTACCGCCTCGGTACAATCTCATACCCACGATACCGGAAATTTTCTGTGGTCGTCATCGAACGTCGGGCCACAGGCCCCCGTCATTCGCTTTAACGCCGTAAGGCAAATGCGGTTCACGTTACAGGAAACCCGGCCTGCCGGGGCTGACCGGGTGGCCCGCACAAGGGTCTCCACACATTTTGAGCCATCGCCCGTGGCTAACCCAAGCGGTGGCTACGCTTTCGCGAACAGGAGTGTGGGGCGCTGCATATAAAGCAGGGGCGCCCCGAAGGGTGCCCCTACCTCATGAACCGCCGTTTGATTAGCCTTTCCCGAAGGATCGGCATCGGCGTCATGGCCCCGCCTCAGCGAGGCGAATGTTCATCATGACTCTCACCCCTGCTTATTGTCAACGGCCAGGAGCTAATCATGTCCTTCTGTGGCTTTTGGACATCAACGGCGTCGACTTCGATGGGCGGCCTTTTTAACGTATTATGCAGCAATGCCAAAAAGAAAAGAGACAGACCGGGTTACGTTCGTTGCTGAGTACCGGGACGGGTCTGTTGCGCGTTTCGACATTGACCCCTGGACACTTCGGAACGGTCACTGGGTTGCCCGCATCATCGCACGCGAACGCCAAGAGGAAGGCAGTCTCAAGCCCGGTGAGATCGTCCGCGTGTACCCCGACAGGCGACACTGACGCATCACACAATTCCTATCCTGGGATATTCGCGGTTAAAAGCTGACCGCCGCGCAGGCTCCTCATAGACATCGCCATCAAGCCGAAGGCATGCTCCAGCCCGAGTCCAACGTCGCGCTGCCGCCTCCCAACAAAAAACAACAGGCGCAAACTCAATGCGCTGTGTCTGGGAATGCGCGGGCGTCGCACCACTCCTAGGGACGCCGCGTCCTCAACGTCACCGCCCGCTGTTGCGCCTTCAAATTGCGAGTCCACGGTAGAAGCGAGGAAAGGCAGCATGGCTTTCCAACGGTTATCGCATCGCGGCATCAGACTGCTGCACATCGAAGAACGCGCTCGGCACCGAAAGGGGCGCAAGTTGCAGGAAACCAGACCTCGGTCACGCCGTGGCCGTGCGAGCGAATATGCGGTCGATCTTGGTAGCCATGATGAAGTCGTTTTCATGCAGTCCATTGATCTTCTTGGTCTGCAGAGAGACCGTCGCCTTGCCCCAACCGAAGCTGATATTCGGATGATGGCCTTCAGCTTCCGCGAGTTCACCAATCTCCTGAACAAAGGTAAGCGCCTCCCGGAAATTGCGAAACCGGAAGCTCCGCTCGATGTGGTGAGCTTCCTCCGGTAGTTGCCAGTCTGGGGCCTGTGCCTGAAAGATCTCAGCTTGCTCGCGCGTGAGTGGAGGTACTCCCCCGCGACAAGGGGTACAGGTTTTGCTAGCAAGAGTTTCAGTCATGTTGCTTGCCCCTCGCCAGCCGCGCCGAAGGATCTCGGAAGGGATCAAACGCGACGCAGGCCGCATTCATCAAGCTCCTTTCGAGTAAAGGGAGCCTTCTTCGCTTGTCCTCTATGTGCCCTAGCGTCATGCGACCTCACGGTGCGAAAGCCGCAAATTTTGCAGGGCGCATCTTTGATCTGCCGGAAGCATAGCGCCTTCCCCGATGCACGGCGCCTGAATAAGGCATTGAGATTGTGGCAGGCGAAACTGGCCCACTACCCCTCTTCAGCCCTACTCGGCAAGCGAGCGGCAGTGGGCTGTGCTACCTCACGGTGCGATATAAATCTGTCACTTGCAGACGGGCCCACTTTGGTCTAGTTCGGGTCACGCTACTGTTCGCCAGTAGCAGTCCCACTCTCCAGCCCCGGCTTCCCCTGCGCCGGGGCCCTTTCTTAAATCCCAAGCCCCAGGAGATGCGCATGACTGAGCAATTTAAGACTGACGATCTTCAGAAGGTGAGCAAGGAGGGCTTCGACGCCGCTGTTCGCGTTTATAGCGAGACGAGCAGGGGCTGGCAGGCTATTGCCACCGAGCTTGCGGCTTACTTCAAGACGGTGTTCGAGAACGCGACTGCTAATTTTGAAAAGTCGATCGGTGTGAAGTCGATCGAGGAAGCAATCGAAATCCAGTCCCAGTACGCAAAGAAGGCATACGCAGATCACATTGCTCAGGTGACGAAGCTGACCGAGATCTACGTGAGCTTGGCGTGTAGTGCCTATAGCCCGGTCGAGAAAACGGTCGCAAAGAAGGCGTAACGGCAACTCGAAAGTTGGCAAAGGTGAAGAGGCCCTGGCTTAGCTTGGGCCTCTTCCGCGTTTTGGCGCCTAATTCAAATGCCGCACCGCGCGATCTGTTAACTTCCACCCGAATGTGCAGGCCACGACAGGACAAGCCAGACCAAAGAACGGTCTGCTATTGCCCAGAACTGCACAAGAGGAAAGCTCATCATGGCCGATCCTTACAGCGACTACCTCAAAAGAGCCGAGAATTACGAACTTCTTGCCGAAGAAGCCCAGCCGCTCGCGAGCAGCACAACGATTGCCGCAACAGCGATGAAGGCGAGGATGCCGAGCACGATCCCGCGCGGTGTCGGCTCGGGTCCGCCGTAGTCAGGAGATTTTTCGTAGCCAGAGGGCATGATGTGCCCTTCCCCTCAGTGCCCTTTGTCTGTCAGCCATTCTAGCAGAGTCGGCGCTTCGTAGCGCCGCAAAGCCGTGCGCTCGCACTGGGGGCGGGAGTCGTCTTTCAGCGTGAACAATGCTGGTTGGCGCGCCTGCGCCGCCCGCCATGCTTCAAGCTGCGCCTTCCGCAGCTCGCACAGCCGCCGCCAACTGTAAGCGCGACCGTCAACGATGATGGTGTCTGGCTTGCTCATAGGTTTTGTCTTGCGGTTTGCGCATGCAAACCGAACTAGGCACGCGCCGATGAGCGGGGGCCGGATGTCACAGGCCGGCCGCCGAGGCTTGGCGAGGGCGGCCGCTCGCCTTGGCCTTGACAGCCGGGGGCCGCAGGCCCCGAAACAGAACAGATAGTCAGCCGGAGGCTGTCATTTCAGGATGCGCGACGGATCGTTACCGCATGGGCCGAAACCGCGCTTCCCGAGAAGCGGGATCTGCGCGGGTCCGGGGCGCGAAGCGCCTAGAGCCGGACCGGCAACGCCGGACGCGCCATGATAAGCAGCAAATGGTAGAAAAGTAGAAAAGGCGAAGCGCCAACGTGCTGAACGCGGGGCGAAGAAGACATGCCGAGGCGACGAAGGGGAAATCGTCTTGAACGGTGGGAGGTCGCCCTCGTAAAGGCGATGCTGGAGCGCGGCGGCTACAACGATCAGGATATTCTTGCCTATTTCACCAGGCCCACGAGGTCGGTGAATCATCGGGCTATCAGTGAAATCCGCACTGGCGCAAAACATACCGCCGCGCGTACCGCAAGCTCCGAGGAGCTGGATGGGTTTCTTGCGGCTTGGCCGGAAATCGATCCGCAAACCGGACTCAACCTGCGTGGCGATGAGCTTCTGATAAAGGCCCGGGAAGCGATGGTCGCGGCCGTGCATATGTTCAATGGCGCTGGACTCCATTTCCGGGCGGAACTGTTCATCGTGTCCGCAATCATCGCATGGACCTATTTGCTGCATGCGTTCTTCCGCCGCGAAGGGATCGATTACCGTTATTACAAGTCAGTGGGGGGTGTGCGCGAGGTCCAGAAAACCATAAACGGCGCGGATAAATATTGGGAGCTGGGACAGTGCCTGCGTGAGGACAGGTGTCCCCTTGAAAAGGGTGTGAAACAAAATCTCGAATTCTTGATCGCACTGCGGCACGAAATCGAACATCGCTGCACGAACCGCATTGACGAGGCGGTTAGCGCGAAGCTCCAGGCCTGCTGCATCAACTTCAATGAATCAACCAAGAAACTATTTGGTCCGCAATTCGGACTGGAACGGCGGCTCCCGATCGCGCTCCAATTCGTAACGTTCGGTGCCGATCAGCGTGCTCTACTCAACCGGGCTGCGGCCCTGCCCCCGCATATCGAGGCAATGATGACGGCGTTTCACGACGGGCTATCGGCCGAGGAGCGAGCCAGCCTGCAATTTGCTCATCGGGTGGCATATATTGAGAAGATCGTGAATAGGCCGGGCAGCGCCGATGTCGCGGTCGAGTTTGTGAAGGCGGATTCCGATGAGGCGGCGGAAATAAGCCGCGTGCTGCTGAAGGAAGTCGAAAAGCCAAAATACAGGCCCGGCCAGATTGTCGATATGATGCGCACGGAAGGGTATCCACGCTTCAACATGGCGCGTCATACCGAGTTGTGGAAGTCGCTCGACGCGCAAAACCCAGCGAAGGGCCTCGGCGTCCGCATGCTCGACCGCACCTGGTATTGGTATGAAAGCTGGCTGACGCGCGTGCGCGCGCACTGCGAGGAGAACGCGGCGCGGTATCGCTGAGCGAATGACTGACTATGCCGCCACTTTTTCCAGCTTGATGTCATCGCGCACGCGCTTACGAACGGCTGTCAAGCTTTCGAGGTAATCGTCCGCCGCAATCGAGAGGCTTTCTTTGGTGAGGGCAGCAGCCATATCGCTTTCGTCCCAGTCCTCATTAGCGCGCTTTGCGAGCGCGAAGACTGTCGCCTTGCCTACCCGGAACGCTGTCGCCCACCGGGCCGCTCTGGTTACAAGCTTTCGGACGGCTTCTGGATCGGCCTGCCCTGCAAACTCGGGTTCAAGGTCGGCGACAGTGCGCTCAACGGCTTCGTAGAGACCATTGACGAAAAGGTCGCCGGTTTCAGTGACAAAACTCGCGGCACGCCCCTTCAGTCCCTTTTCAAGGACGTCCTCGATTGATTCGAGCATGGTGATAGTGGGCGCCTTCTCATACACCTCGTGAAGAGAGGTTGTTGTCGAACCCTCGGGGGTCTCGTGGAAACGCCGGGGAGCGCCGGGATTGTGCATCCGCCGGCCAGCTTGTCCAGTGCGCACGAAATTCTGACCCTGTTGCTCGACTGAGGGCTGGCCCTCGGCTGGACTCAACTTGCGGCCGGGAACTCGCACCCTGTATTTGTTGAGCAGGTTCTGAAGCTCCTTCCGGAGATCATTGTAGTCCTCGGTCCGGCGCGGGCTTGCATTGCGGATTACATCCCTCACCCATTCCGGCATGCGTTCGCGGACACAAAACGCATAGTCTTCCGGGAGAACATCTTGACCGGTCTGCTTTGAAATAAGCCGCTCGCGGTATTGACTCGGACGGGCATCATCATCGTGCAGCTCGATGTGGACGCACAGCTCCTTGGAGCCGAAAGGAATGCCGAAGCGCGGAGCAGCGGCAGACCATTCGTTGCCGGTCATTACTGAATACATTTCATGTTTGTGGATTAGGCAGCATGTCGTAGTCGAGCTTCCCAGCGCGCCGCTGGATGACATGCGAAGCCCCGACCTGTCGCCGATGTGGGGATCGTGAAGGTAGTGAACCGTAAGATTGAACTCGGGAATCAGAACGCTTTCGGCACGCGCGAATTTCTCGTAGCGCTCGCCGATGGGAATGAAGCGGCGGGTGCTGTCGAATCGGTGATATTCGGGATCCACGCGAATGACCACTTCTTGGGGTAGCCGGTAAAAGCGCCGGTAAAGCGAAGTGGCGAGATGGGCCTTGTCAGTCAGGATTGCGACGAAGGGCCTTGCCACCGTGTCCTGCTCGGCGCTGTTTCCTAGCAACATCACCTCAGTCCATTCAGAGTCTATGCTTTTGCCTTCACCGATGACGCTTGCGGTAACGTCGATGATGGTATCGACGACACCATCAGGAAGTTCACGTTCGAAGCGAACGTATTTCTTCGCTTGAGTATCGTAACCAAGGATCACTTCACTCACGCGGCCGTTCTTGCAGGACCTGACTCTTATCCCATGCCTATTGTTTGCGAGTGAGCTGACCTTGGCGCCGACGCCGAAGTTCTTATCAAGTCAAGGTCGAGATTTTTGTCGATCTGGCAGGCAAGATCAGTTGCGGCCTTGAGCTCGGCGGGGCCCATGCCCGGACCTGTGTTCCAGAGCACGGCCTTGCGCGCATCCCGGTACGTTCCTGAGGTCCAGTGGACAAGTTTATCACCGGGCGCCTGCGCCGCAGCTTCGATGGCGTTCATCGTAAGCTCGCGGACCATCGTCCAGTGGGGTGCGCGCTCAATCTGGGAAGTTACAACAAAAGCCTCATCAAAAATCTTCAGCGCTTCATTTGGCATTACTCTTCAGCGCTTCATTTGGCATTACTAAGTCTCCGGGGGCCTAAAGTTTGAAAGTTGTTTGGGTGGGGCCGCTGCTGGGATCGAACTTGCGTTCGATCTCCGCGATCGCGTCTTTCAGGGCTTTCATAATCTTCTTCACGTCGGCCTCATCGAATTGATAGGACCGGCGGTTGGAGAGATTGCCGATCTTTCGGATCGCGGTGAGGGCGGCCTGTACCCGGCCCTCGGCAAGCTTCACGAATTTCGTGCGTCTTTCGCTGTCTTCCTTCATCGTGATTCCCTGCATTTCATCAAATTGTGCGGCATATAGTTACCTCGTGCACGCATTTCAAGCAAATTCTTCGTGGAATTTCCAAGATGAAAAATCCGATGAAATTCAGGATATTATAGGTGCGGTGCCGAGAGAAATCCGGCTGCGCCAGAAGGCGCAGCCGGAAGAATCGGGCCTACTCGGCCGCTTCGGACAGGACGGCAGGCTCCTCGGCGTCCGTATCGGCGTTAACCGCGCCCTGAGGGCGCAGCGCAGCGGGCAGCCCAGCGGGTGCCATCGAGCGCCTGCGCGATGCGCTCCGCAAGCTCGCCTTTCTTGAGCTTGAGCAAAGCGGGCGCGGGGTCACAGCCCTTCGCCTCGCGGTGCGCTTTGGCGATCTGGTCGCGGGAGACGAAATAATTGGCGGGCGTCGGCGTGAACCAGTGGGTCATGTCAAGACCCGCCGCCGATGCAAGCGCATTCGCGTGCACGATGCGCTCCGACTCCGGCCGGTCGGCCTTGCGGATGATCGCATCGACAGTGCAGGCGGCGCAGAACGCGAGCAGGTCGAGCAGCACGCTCTGGTGCTGTTCAAGGCACCAGGGCCACAGGTCGTCTTCATTGCCGGGAAGACGCTCGCCCCAGGCTTCGCGTTCGGTTTCCAGAGCGGCAAGCGGCTTGATATGGAGTTTGTCCGCCTTAGGCATAGGGCGAGACTGAAGCAGTGTTGCCAGGGCGGGCGGAACAGCAGACGATGAGCCGTCCTACTTTCCGTGGGGACGCCACGTCCATCGCAAACGAGTACAGGCAGATGAGGCAACACTATCTGCCGAAATTTTACCTCAGGGGATTTGTCGAAGAGGCGGGGCCACGAAGCTTGCGTCGTCTATGGGTCTATTCCAAAACTGAGCGAAAATGGGCCAAGCGGTCCCCACGATCTGTTGCGGCGATTCCAAACCTGTATTCCTTTGTGGGCGGCGAGGGCTGGCGCTGGGATAGGGTCGAGAATGCATTTGGTTTAAGTGAGACGCAAACGGCGAGGGTTGTGCGCGAGAAATTGATCCGGCGACGCCCATTAGACGAGAGCGATCGAGTGACGTTGGTGACGTTCTTATCGGGAATGTTGGTGCGCGTGCCAGTCGTTACAAAGGAACTTGTCGAATTAGTTTCGGGAGTTGATGAGGACGTTTTGATCGATAGGTGGCGTAAGCAAACGAACAAGCCTATTCGGCACATATTTGAGCGCGTCATCCGTAGACCACTGCCGGATCAGATCACAAAGGAGGATGTTCGTCTCATAAAAGCGATTATCAACGCCCATCTTGCCGACCCCATGTCTGATGAAGCGAAATATGCGCGCTTGCACCTGATCGCAACCGGCGTGCCGGTGCATTTCACTGCTCTGGGTCGTATGTCTTGGACGTTCTTGCTAGCTGCACGTCCCAATTACTTTATTACGTCTGATCGTCCCGTCGTATGGCTAAACCCAAAAGCCGGAACATTAAGCGGACTGGTCGAACAAGATACTGAACTAAGCTTCGCTTTTTCATCTCAGGTGGCACTGTTAGCGACTTGGCAAGCGCATGCTGATCTATACGCGGACGCGTCATTCGAGATCGCGTCATTACTTAATGGACGCATCTTCTATATGGCTCGCGAATTTGTCGTATCTCCCAAACCTGGATTTCCAGGGGACGATGCTCTTCTGGACGACAAATACTACGCCCGGTAGCGAAAAATGCCGGAAGCGATCGAAAACTAGCGCACGTGTTGGCAAAGCACCACATTTGACGGCGCAGAGAGTCAGCCAGCTGCAAGCTGAACCCGGCTAGATCCGCTTAGTCGGACGCTCCATTGCATGCGACTTTGTTGGCGATCTTCGGCGAGGACCATGAATCGACACGCCAGTTAGCGACGACGTCAAGTGGTGACCGCTCTACGGCCAAACGACTGCGGGGGCAGAGGAGCCCGCGTTCATGGGCGGCCGCTGATTTGTCCCAAATAGGTCAAAACCTAATTCTTTTGAAGGCAGCGCGGCACAGCGGAACCCGACCGGCCGGTGAGAAGTTGTCGGCGGCTGTGGACCACTGAGAGGTTCGCACTGCCCTCACGCTCTGGGCAGACTTATCAGCAATAGCAGTGGAGACAATTATGATTCACCACAGAATGATTCTGCTCGCCGCGATGGCGCTCGCGCTCGCCAGCACGCCGGTCTCTGCGCAGGGACTGTCTGTTGGCGGTGGTGTCGACGTTGACGCCGGAGTGAAAGGCTCGCTACCGAGCGCTCCGAAAGCGGACGTCGACGTGGACGCGGGAGCTGGCGCGGACGCGGATGTCAATGCAGGACCAGGCGGTAGTTCCGCGGACGCGCAAGGCAAAGGCAGTGCCGATACAGACGTCGATACAAAGGCAGGGGGCGCCGGTGCCGAATTGAAAGGCAAAGGGAGCATAGGCGCCGACACAAATATCGAGTGACAGCTCGAAAAATCGAGGAGGGCTCCGCTGCGTTGACAGATGCAGCCAGGAGCTCCCCTCTTTCGTTGATGCAGGAGTTCGAGCGCAACCCCATCCCCGAGCTCACTCAAGCGAATGTGCTCAGTGGAGGTGCTCCGGAGTGGGATGACCGCCGTGATCCGAATAGCAACGCCCCGGACCGGTGGCGAGACGCTGTGCCTAGGAGATCAATACGGCTCTACTCTTCGGAAACTGATCAATGCTCAAACGCATGGCAGTTGTTGCGAATAGTGCGACTGGGGCAGAGTTACGACTATCTCGTCATCCACCACCGCGACGTGTATCTCTGCGCTCACCGCTTGGCTCATGTTCGCTTGCGAGGCTCCGCAATGAGGCAATCCCCCGATCAGGAGCACAAGGGCGAACGCTAAGACCACGCTAAGACTGCAGAGGGTCAGAACGTCGCCGTCTTGGCCTAGCTATAGGACGCCCAGGAAGACCAGGATCAGAACCAACTAGCGCCGCTCGCGTGGTGCGTGGATGAGACGTTGGGGCTATCTTCCTTCCCTGGCTGCGCTTCGGCAGTCGAATTCCATGAGCATATAGGCGAGGGGGCCCTTGTAACCCATACTCTTTCAGGCGCTCCACGTCGTGTTCGCCTTCCGCGGCGTCCTCCACGATCCGTTGCGCGAGCCTCGCCCTGATGCGCTTGAGTTGTTCCTCGGTGTTCAGGCCGATACCCTGGGCACGCAATTCTCGCCAAGCCGTCTCAAAAGCACGTGCCAAGTCATTCAGCGCACCTGGCCCGAAGGCCATCGTATGTTCAAGTCGGTGAGGCATTTGATGTACCCCCCTGCGTTAAGGCGGGAGCACAAAACTCTCGTTCAACGGTCGCCTGGCAACAACGTCCCGATGACCCACGAGCCTACTCCTTACCGGACACGATAAGCGAGCCCTCTTGTCAGCCTCGCGACCGGTGATGATCCCTAAGCATTCGTAATCGGGCTTTGATCTGAGTTTGGGTCAAGCTCCCTGTTGAGTCGTGGACGCTGGTGTCCGCGATGAACGAAGCACAGGGAGGATCGGATGACGTACTACGTCGCTTTGGATG
>JBOGJG010000280.1:0-14166 GCA_050747825.1 Acidobacteriota bacterium
GCGGTCAGTGGTCAGCGGTCAGTGGTCAGCGGCCAGCGGTCAGCGGTCAGTGGTCAGCCGGTTCCATCGTCAAATACGTCTGATCACGCAACCCGCGATCGTAATCCGCCAGCAGCCGCATTCCTTCATTGGGGCGTAGGCGATCCTGCTTGATGGCCGCGTCCACCTGAGCCTTCATTCTCTTGGTAAGATGGCTGGGATCGTACTGGGTCAGCGCCAGGACCTCGCCAATGCTGTTGCCGGGGATCTTTTCTTCCAGGTAGAACCCGCTCTCCTCGTCTTCATCCAGGAAGACGTGAACTTCATTGACCCGCCCGAAGAGGTTATGGATGTCCCCCATGATGTCCTGGTAGGCGCCCGTGAGAAAGATTCCCAGGTAGTAAGGCTCAGCCTTCATCTTGTGAAGGGGGAGCGTGTCGCGGACATCTTCCAAGTCGATAAACCTGGAAACCTTTCCTTCAGAATCGCACGTGATGTCAGCCAGGGTGCTGGGCAGGGAAGGCGGCTCGTCCAGGCGATGAATGGGCACGATGGGGAAGAGCTGACCCAGCGCCCAGTGGTCCAGCAGCGACTGAAAGACTGAAAAGTTGCATATGTACTGATCGGCGAGTTCCGTGTCCAGATTGGCCAGCTCTTCGGGAACCTCGAGCTCGTCAATGCGGGCGGCGCGGTCACGGATCTCTTCAGCGATTCGCCAGAACAAAACTTCGACATCGGAGCGCACGTCCAGATCCAGCAGGCCCAGCTCGAACATTTTCTGGGACTCTTCCTTGAGTTGGATGCAGTCGTGCCACGACTCGGTCAAATTATCTGTCGTCAGATGCCTCTCGATATACATTAAATCCTTGACCAGTTTGTGATTGGGCCTGAGTATCTTCGGGGGCGCATCAACGGGTGTTTTCTCGATGGCTCCAAATGCCTCCACGACCAGCACGGAATGATGGGCCACGATGGCCCGTCCCGACTCAGATACCACGTCGGGATGAGGGACTTTCTCCTCGTCGCAGATATCCATAATGTTGTAGACGACATCCATCGCGTATTCCTCAATGCTGTAGTTCATTGAGGAATGAAAAGTGGAGCGGGAACCGTCATAATCGATCGCGAGTCCGCCACCCACGTCCAGGTATTCCAGAGGATGCCCCATCTTGTGAAGCTTGGCATAGTAACGCGCCGCCTCGCGGACGGCTCGCTTGATGGTCAGGATGTCCGGGATTTGCGAGCCGATGTGAAAGTGAAGCAGTTTGAAGGAGGATTCCATCCCTGCTGCTTTGAGGGTGTCGATGGCCTCGAGGATCTCCGACGTGGAGAGGCCGAACTTGGCATGCTCTCCACCTGAAGTGGCCCACTTCCCCGATCCTTTTGCCAGGAGCCTGACGCGCATGCCGATGAGCGGTTTGACGTCCATCTCCTGAGCTATCTTGATGATCAGCCTGATTTCAGAAAGCTTCTCGGCGACCAGGATGACCTTCTTGTTGAGCTTGCGGCCGATCAGTGCCATTCGGATAAAATGCTCGTCCTTGTACCCGTTGCAGATAATCAGGGATTCAGGGTCGGTGTGGGCGGCCAGGCCGGCAAAGATCTCGGGCTTTGAGCCGACTTCCAGTCCGAAGTTGAAGGGACTTCCGGCGTCCAGGATCTCTTCAACCACCTCGCGCAGTTGATTGACTTTGATGGGGAACACGCCCCGATAAGAGCCCGAAAAATTGTTCTCCTCGATGGCGCGCCTGAAGGCGTGGTTGAGGGTCTCCACCCGGTGCCTCAAGAGGTCCTGGAAGCGAATGAGCATGGGAGTCTTCAGTCCCTGGCCCAGGGCTTCCCTGAGCACATCCATAATGGCGATCCTGGCGCCCTTGTCCTGCAAGGGCGCCACCGTGAGCTGTCCATGCTCATCAATGTCGAAATACTCAGAGCCCCAGCGGTCGATTAGATACAGGGTGAGTGCATCTTGCTTGGTCCAGGTTTCTCTTGCTATCGCTTCCATATTGCTCATTGACTATCCCGGGCTCCGGCCGCGGAACAAAAAGATAATAGTATAACGAGTTGAGATTTAATGTTCTGATAAAACTTCGGCAGAGTTTCCGCGTCTTAACTAAGGGCGGGAAATCGGTTGTCTTCGATTTCCCAACTATGATATCAATGACCCGCAACCAGAGTAATTTCGGGAATGCCAAGCGAACAGCAAGACTTTTTTGAGGGAGCTACCAAGATAGAGCAAGGCGGCACTGAAGTCGTGGCGGCTGAAGTTGGAAAAGAGACCGTTTCCCTGCTTGAGGAAATCCGTAACTGGACGCGGGATATTTTCTTCGCCGCCCTTACAGCAATTTTTATCGTGGTCTTTGTCGTTCAGCCCGTAAAAGTAGAGGGCACCAGCATGCAGCCCAGGCTGCTCGATCAGGAACGCATTTTTGTCAACAAATTTCTTTACAATTTCGCCTTCATCGAACGCGGGGACATCGTGGTCTTCTGGTATCCCAGAGATCCTACCAAGTCCTTTATTAAACGTGTCATAGCTCTCCCCGGGGAGATGGTGGAAATCCGTTCCGGCACTGTGTTCATCAACGGCCGCGAGTTAATCGAACCCTACGTCAAAGCCGAATTCATCGATGAGGGCTCGTTTGGCCCGCGGGTCGTGCCTCCCGAGCACTACTTTGTGCTGGGAGATCACCGTAATTCCAGCAATGACAGCCGCAGTTGGGGCTGTGTTCCAAACACCAATATCTTTGGCAAAGCTATCTTGCGCTACTGGCCGGTATCCAGGTGGGGACTCATTGAATAGAGCCGTTTTATACCTCGAAGATGGAACTTCGTTCGAAGGTTTGGGCTTCGGCGGCACTGATGAGGTTATTGGAGAGGTTGTATTCAACACATCCATGACCGGATATCAGGAGGTACTCACTGACCCCTCCTACGCCGGGCAAATTGTAGTGATGACTCAGCCTGAGATTGGCAATTACGGTGTCAATCCGGCCGATGAGGAGGCGCGGCGGCCCTTCGTGGAGGGCTTTGTGGTTCGCGAATGCAGCCGCATCTTTAGCAATTGGCGGGGGAAAAAGAGCCTGGATGATTATCTTCGGGAGAACTCGATCTCAGGCCTTTCCGAGATCGACACCCGCGCTCTGGTTCGACATATTCGCCAGTGCGGCGCCATGCGCGCAATCATTTCCAGGCAGGATTTCAACCCAGATTCTCTAAAGCGCAAGGTGCTTCAGCATCCTCCGATGGCAGGGTCTGATTACGTTGCAAAAGTGACGGCGGAAGAGAAGTACTCCTGGTCGGGAGATCAGCCTCGTTTTCGGGTGGTGGCCTATGATTTTGGGATCAAACAGAATATCCTGCGCTGTCTGGCCTCTCGGGGGTGCGAGTTGACCGTTGTGCCGGCGCACACTTCTGCCGCGGATGTTCTGGGCCTGGACCCCACTGCCGTCTTCCTTTCCAATGGGCCCGGAGACCCCGAACCTCTGGGTTATGCCGTCGAGAATGTGAAGAAGCTGATCGGGAAGAAGCCTGTGTTTGGAATCTGTCTGGGGCATCAGATCCTGGGTTTAGCCCTGGGCGGTTCTACGTACAAGCTGAAATTCGGCCATCGGGGCGGGAATCAGCCGGTTAAAAATCTGATCACCGGCAAGGTGGAGATCACCTGCCAAAACCACGGCTTTGTGGTAGATCCCGAGTCGCTGAATGACCGCGAAATCCAGTTGACGCACCTTAACCTCAATGACAACACTCTGGAAGGCTTCAGGCATCGCTATCTGCCTCTCTTATCGGTTCAATATCACCCTGAAGCCTCTCCAGGTCCGCACGACTCGCTTTACCTGTTCGATGAGTTTGTGAATCTGATGAAGGAAGGAGAATAGTTCCAAGCTCCAAGTTTCAAGTTCCAAGTGGATGTAGAGCTCGATCCTCACTTGGAACTTGAAACTTGGAACTTGGAACTGAGAATGCCCAAAAGAAGCGACATCAAGAAAATACTCATCATCGGCTCAGGACCCATTGTCATTGGGCAGGCCTGTGAATTTGACTACTCGGGAACCCAGGCCTGCAAGGCGCTCATGAGCGACGGCTTTCAGGTGATTCTGGTGAATTCCAATCCGGCCACAATTATGACGGACCCGGAACTGGCCACTCGCACCTATATCGAGCCTCTAACTCCTGAATTCGTTGCCGAAATCGTGAAGCGAGAGCGTCCGGACGCGCTGCTTCCGACCGTGGGTGGGCAGACCGGTCTCAATGTATCCGTAAAGCTCTGCGAGAGCGGCATTCTGGACGAGTACGGCGTAGAGATGATCGGGGCACGGCTGAACGCCATCCGTGTGGCTGAAGATCGCCGGCTGTTTCGAGCTGCTATCGAGGAGATTGACTTGGAAGTTCCACGGTCCGGATTCGCCAACAGTCTCAAGGAAGCAATGGCGGTTCTGGATAAGGTTGGGCTGCCCGCCATTATCCGTCCGTCCTTTACGTTGGGAGGCTCCGGTGGAGGGATCGCTTTCAACAGCGAGGAATTCGAGGAGATTGCCACTCGCGGGCTTCAGCTTTCGCCCATTCACGAGGTCATGATCGAGGAGTCCATCATCGGCTGGAAGGAATTCGAGCTGGAGGTCATGCGCGACCTGAACGACAACGTGGTGATCATCTGCTCGATCGAGAATTTCGACCCTATGGGGGTCCATACCGGAGATTCCATTACGGTTGCACCCGCCCAGACCCTGACTGATAAGGAATATCAGATTATGCGGGACGCCGCCATCCGGATCATCCGCAGGGTGGGCGTCGAAACCGGCGGCTCCAACATTCAGTTTGCCATTCATCCCGGCACGGGAAGGCTGGCCGTCATCGAGATGAACCCGCGGGTCAGCCGCAGCTCGGCCCTGGCTTCCAAGGCGACGGGATTCCCCATCGCCAAGATCGCCGCCAAGCTGGCCGTGGGATATACGCTTGACGAGATCCCAAACGACATCACGCTCAAAACGCCGGCCTCCTTCGAGCCGACCCTTGATTACGTGGTGGTGAAGATTCCCAAGTGGAACTTCGAGAAGTTCCCCGAGGCGCAGACCATTCTGGGTACGCAGATGAAGTCTGTGGGAGAAGTGATGGCCATCGGGCGGACCTTCAGGGAAGCGCTGCTTAAAGGCCTGCGTTCCCAGGAGACCGGCAAGACGCTTGCCGATGAGAAGGTAGACCGGGAGAGAATCCGCGAAAACCTCATTCAGCCCACCCCGGCACGGCTGTCCTACATTCGTCTGGCCCTGCTGGAGGGATACAGCATCGACGAAATCCATGAACTGACTTACATAGATCGTTGGTTTCTTCACCAGCTTGAGGAAGTTCTTCAGTCCAATCAGAAGCTGAAAGGTCGCAGCCTGGAGACAGTTGGACCGGAGTTGATGCGGACCGCAAAACGCCAGGGAGTTTCTGATCTTCGTCTGGCGCAGATCCTGGGCACCAGTGAAGTCGATGTCTGGAATTTTCGAAAGAGCAACGGGATTCTGCCCGTGTTCAAGCGCGTGGATACGTGCGCGGCCGAATTCGAGTCCCATACACCTTACTTTTACTCCACATATGAGCACGAGGATGAGAGCGAGCCGAGCGATCGCGACAAGATCATCATCCTGGGAAGCGGCCCAAACCGCATCGGCCAGGGGATCGAATTTGACTACTGCTGCTGCCACGCTTCCTTCGCCTTGAAAGAAGCCGGATACGAGACCATCATGGTCAACTGCAATCCAGAGACCGTCTCGACTGACTACGATACGTCCGACCGTCTTTATTTCGAGCCGCTTACTTTTGAAGACGTGATGGCCATTGTAGAACAGGAGAAGCCCAAGGGCGTTATCGTCCAATTTGGCGGCCAGACCCCGCTCAAGCTGGCCTTGAAGCTTTTTAATGCAGGCGTGCCGATCGTTGGCACTTCGCCTGAGTCGATTGATTTGGCAGAGGATCGCAAGCGGTTCGGCAAGCTCTTGCGCGATTTGGATATTCCCCAGCCGGACAATGGCAGCGCCCTGTCGGTGGAGGAGGCCCGCAAGATCGCTCACACGATCGGCTATCCGGTGCTGGTCAGGCCCTCTTACGTCCTGGGCGGCCGGGCTATGGCCATCATTTACGACGAGAGGTCCCTGGATCACTATGTCACTTCAGCCGTAGACGTCTCGCCCGAGCACCCGATCCTGATTGACAAATTCCTCGAGGATGCGCGCGAATATGACGTCGATGCACTGGCTGACGGCGGGCGCCTGGTCATCGGCGGCATGATGGAGCACATCGAAGAAGCCGGCATCCATTCGGGCGACAGCACTTCCGTTCTTCCGCCTATTATCATCGAGGAGCAGCATCTGGAAACTATGCGCGACTACACGCGCCGGCTGGGGATGGCGCTCGAAGTCGTCGGACTGATGAACGTTCAGTTTGCAGTTGTGGAAAACCGCGTCTACGTCCTCGAAGTGAACCCGCGGGCGAGCCGGACCGTGCCCTTCGTCAGTAAGGCTACAGGTGTGCCCCTGGCCAAGATCGCCGCTCGGCTGATGGTCGGGGAGACACTGCAGGACCTGGGTTTGACGGAAGATCTAACAGTGCGGAATTGCTTCATTAAAAGTCCCGTCTTTCCCTTCTCGAAATTTCCGGGCGTGGATACCATCCTGGGGCCGGAGATGAAATCCACCGGTGAGGTGATGGGCGCCTCCGAGAGCTTTGGATACGCCTACGCCAAAGCCCAGATCAGCGCGGGAGTCACTCTGCCCAAGGGGGGAGTGGCCTTTGTCAGCGTCAACGAACGCGATAAGCGCTTCGTTGCCAATATTGCACGCGACTTCCAGGAGCTTGGATTCCAGATCGTGGCGACTCTTGGGACGGCCAAAGTACTGAGGGAGGCCGGGCTGGAGGTTGAGACCGTTTACAAGGTCAATGAAGGACGGCCCAATGTGGTCGATCTGATCAAGAGCAATAAGATCGATCTGATCGTCAACACACCGCTGGGCAAGGAATCCTTTTTTGATGAAAAGGCCATCCGCCGCGCCGCTACCCAGTACGAAACTCCCTGCATCACTACCCTGTCGGCCGCCGCCGCCGCCATCAGCGCCATCCGCGCTCTGCAGCGGGAAGAGATCGAAGTGAAAAGCCTTCAGGAGTACCACGCAGTGGGCGCGGTGAAGGAATAGAGTTCCAAGTTCCAGGTTCCAAGTTCCAAGTTCCAAGTTTCAAGTTCCAAGAAAGAATCAAGATCGCTTCTTGTATTTATGTCCTTTTAATGTCGAACGTTGCAGGTGTTTCATGAGTCCGGAGATCATTCGGCTGACTTCCTGAGCCTGTTTCGAAATGGCTGTAAAGACCTCACGGGCAATGTAGTTCTGGTCTAATGCGACATAAAGTTGCGATCTGGTCTCGCCGCAGGATCCTTTAGCGATGGATAAGAAAGCCGGCTATGTCGGCCAGGATGGGAGTAATCTGATCGTGCCCATCGATCATAATCAGCGCAGGCTGGGGGAGATGCAGCGTCCATTTGACGCATGGCATCCAGAGGTCGGCTTCGTCGTTCTGACCGATTCCGTTGGGAACCAGCGGTATGATGGACTTTAGGTTTCCGCCCGCAAACGCTACGGTAAAGGGTTGGAGTTCATGGGTTCCTACACCTGGTCACATGCCATGACCGATGCTACAGGCTTCTATCTGGAGTTCGGCCGCGCGATCAATCCGTTCGTTTACTGGGCTAACCGCTATGACCAGGCAGCGGAATGGGGACCGGCCCTTTGGCAAAGGCCGGAGTTTCATGGCATCAGCGCATCCGGTCGTAGACGTGATTTTGGGCGGCTGGGGTCTGAGCGGGATCATGCAGTTTCAGACCGGCCTGCCGGTCACACCCTGGGCTCTCGACCAGTCTCTTACCGGCGGGCGCCTGGGCCGGCCTGCCCGCGTCGCCGACGGCAAAGGACCGCAACAAGTTGGCCCGGACGGATTATGGTTCGCTCCTAATGCCTTTGCGCAGACTGAAACCGGGACATTCGGCGATTCCGGAAACGGGATTGTGCGTGCTCCGGGGATGGCCTACGCGGATCTGGGATTGACGAAGAAGATGTACCTCGACGAGGATAAGTACTTCGAGTTGCGAGGGGAGTTCTTCAACGTCACCAACAGCCCGATCTTCAACGCTCCCGAATTCTTCTTCGGCAGTCCCAACTTCGGAAAAGTGTTGGGGGCTCAGGGCTCGCGCGAGATCCAACTGGGGCTGAAGTTCAGCTTCTAATCGCTCAATGATGCGCTTTTACAAAGCCGGATGGCTCATCGCCTCCCTCGCCCTGATCTTCGTCATTTGGGGGGCCAGACCGTTAAAATTAAATTTTCTCCCGCTGGCCGGCGCTCTTCGCGGTGTTGCTGACGATCAAGAAACCACGGTCTCGGTGTCCGTAGTGGACGAAGAGAGCGGCCTGGGTCTCCCCTGCCGCCTGACCGTTGTAGACGACAACGGTTCTCTCGCGCCGCTCAAAGCCGATTCGAAAAGCGGGCTGGCGGCGGCACGCGGGATGATCTATACCGCCAGCGGCCAAGGCCGCTTTCGCCTGCCGCGCGGTAATTATACGGTCTTCGCCAGCCGGGGGTTTGAATATAGTGTGGCCGCCTGGCGCATTTCGGCGCTGGCCGGCGCCTCTATTGAGAATCGTCTTAAGCTTCGCCGCGAGGTGCCCACGCCCGGCTATGTGGGCGCCGATACTCATACCCACACCTATACCTATTCGGGTCAGGGCGATGCTTCGCTGGCCGATCGAGTGCTGACCATCGCCGGCGAGGGGATTGAGCTGCCGGTTGCGAGCGATCACGATGTGGTAACCGATTATCACCAGATGGCTGAGGAACAGGGTGTCCGCACATATTTACGCCCCTGAGGGGAAGCGAAATCACCACTCGGCTGGGCCACTTCAATGTTTTTCCGATCGCCGAGCCGGCGGCTCTGCCGGCGAGAGAAACTTCCGGCTGGCCCGAGCTCTTTACGCGCTTCCGTTCGATTTCCGGCTTGGGTTTTATCATCCTGAATCATCCTTGAGACAGGCACTCAAACTATCGACCCTTTGGTCCGGAAAACCACAACTCCATCACAGGAGAACACACACAAGGCTGGCGGTTTGAGGCCGGTGGCATGGAGGTGGTCAATTCGGGAGCTTTGCAGTCCGACTACATGCAGAACTATCGCGACTGGTTCGGTCTCCTCAATCGCGGTTACTCCGTGACCCCGATAGGGGCCAGCGATTCCCACGACGTGGGGCGGCGCCTGCTGGGACAGGCCAGGACTTACATCGCCTGCCCGGACGAAGACCCCGGCCGGATCGATGTTGAAGCCGCGCTCGAAAGTCTGAAAGCAGGCCGCGTTCTGGTCAGCATGGGACTTCTGACGGAGATTCTGGTTGATAAGCGCTACGGTCCGGGAGATATAGCGCCGCCGGCTGAGGAGGTCGAAGTCAGCGTCCGTGTTCTCGGACCTGCCTGGTCAAAGGCTCACCGGGTTGAACTGTTTGCCAACGGCGTGGCGATCCGGGAGGCGTCAATCCCGCAGGAGAACTGGTGGCCATCGCTACCGGTCCCGGCGTTACGACGCCCTACTGGAAGATACCGAATCCGTATCAGCCGACGAGTCCTGACTGGAATCCCTATGTGATCGGCTCAACCGGGGTTGTATGGCTGGATGCGGATGGGGACGGGCTACCCACTTCCGCCTATGAATACGCGCGCAGGCTGGTTGATAAGTTCGAGCAGAACATTGCTGGGCTGCTGGATCGGCTTTCGAGCTACGACGAAGCCGTCGCCACGCAGGCGGCTAACCTGCTGCACAAACGGAGTATTTCCACTAATTGAAAGCATTGAAGTGCCAGCACTATGCTTTCTTGGATTTGCGTTGCTTGGCCCAGTCTTTCTTATTGATTTGGCGGGCGCGGGCGATGCCTAAGGCCTGATCGGGGATGTCCTCGGTGATGGAGGAGCCGGCCGCGACGTAGGAGTCTTTGCCGACCGTGACGGGTGCGATCAGTTGGCTGTCGCTGCCGATGAAGGCGCCGTCTTTGATAATGGTTTTGTTTTTATTCACACCGTCATAATTACAGGTGATGGTCCCGGCGCCGATGTTAACGGACTCTCCCAACTCCGCGTCGCCCAGGTAGGAGAGGTGGACCGCTTTGGTGTCTTTCCCGGTGGAAGAATTCTTCATCTCGACAAAGTTACCGATACGGTTTTCTTCTCCAACATCGGAGTTTTGCCTCAAGTGGGCGAAGGGGCCGACCGTGCTGTTCTTACCAACGCGGCTGTCACGGACCACTGAGCAATGGTCGATTGTGACCCCTTCCTCGAGAATTGCATTGCTCAAATGTGAGAAGGCAAAAATTTTACAACCGGCGCCTATTTGAGTCGTACCTTCGATGACGACACCGGGGTAAATAGTTGTCTCAGGGCCGATCGTGACTGTATCGTCTATGTATACAGTGGACGGGTCCGGCATCGTCACACCCTCCAGCATCCACCTTTCGGCGATCTTGCGGCGCAGATGGGATTCGGCCTCCGCCAGTTCGGCGCGCGTGTTAATCCCATGGGTTTCTTGAGGAGACTCCGCTGAAACGGCCACCACTCTTTTCCCCTGGCGCCGCAATATCTCCAGCATATCCGTGATGTAGTACTCTCCCGACTGGTTCTCATTGGTAAGCTCCGGAAGGCCGGCCAGCAGGGAATCGATCTTAAAGCAATAAGATCCGGTGTTTACCTCCTGCATCTTTCTTTGTTCGGGCGTGGCGTCTTTTTCCTCAATAGTCGCCACTGGTTCTCCCTGCGAGTTTCTGATGATGCGGCCATATCCGAAAGGATTTTCGTACTCGGCGGTCAGGAGAACCTCGTCGGCATCCTCACGCTCCTGCGCCTCGAACAGCCGGCGGAGAGTCTCGGTCGAGAGCAGAGGAGTATCTCCATAGATGACCAGCAGATTTCCGGAGATCTCCTGAAGTCGCGGAGCCGCGGTCATAACGGCATGGCCCGTTCCTAGTTGTTGCTCTTGAATGATGATTTCCGCATCGTGCCCTGGCAGGGCTTGCCACACCGATTCCGCTTCATGCCCCAGAATCACAAAGGTCTTACGCACATTCAGGTCGGCCAGTTTATCCAGCATGTGACGAATCAGAGGCTTTCCGCAAAGCTCATGCAGCACTTTGGGCTTTTCGGACTTCAAGCGAGTGCCTTTGCCTGCGGCCAGGACCAGCGCATACCGGGCCTGGTCCGGCGAGTCTGCCCTAGATTTTCTTGTCAACCGTTTTCCCTCCCAAACACCTGCAGAATCGCCTCGGCCAGCTTCACGGGGTGATGGCGTACCTTCTCTTCTTCGCGCAGGAGAGGAAGCTTATGCACCTTCACTCCCATATCCTCGAGGCTCGAAATATCGTTCTCCACCGGATCTGCTTCTTCCTCTTCATAGCGGGCCAGCATTTCCGGAGAGACCGGTTGTGAATTGAGGAGCACGTGATTAAAGAGGAGCCGGCCGCCCATATGCCTCTGGATAGCTTTCAGGTGCTCGGATGCCGATAAATGATCGGTTTCCCCATGCTGCGTCATTAGATTTCCGATGTAGATTCTGACTGCCGGCGAAGCTTCAACGGCTTCCACGATTCCCTTGACCACCAGATTCGGTATGAGACTCGTGAAAAGGGAGCCGGGACCGATTGTAATGATATCAGCGCTGCCCATTGCTTCCAGCGTCTCAGGGAGCGGAAGACAGCTCTCCGGCTGCAGGCCGACGCTCCGGATGGGAAGACTGCTGGCGGCGATTGTTGTTTCCCCGGTGACCTCGCTGCCATCTGAAAGCGTTGCCTGCAGACGCACATTTTCCTTGGTGGAGGGCAAGATCTGTCCTTCCACCGCCAGGACCTGGCTGGACAGTTGAATAGCCTTGTGGAAGTCCCCGGTGATATCAGCCAGGGCGGTCAGCAGTAGATTTCCAAGGCTGTGATCCTGAAGTTCGCCCTTCCCCCTGAAGCGGTAGCGAAAAAGCTCAGTCATCAGGGATTCGTCACTGGCTAGAGCGACCAGACAATTGCGAACGTCCCCGGGCGCGGGCGTCTGGAACTGCCGGCGGATGCGTCCGGATGAGCCGCCCTCATCCGAGACCGTGACAATGCCGGTGATATTTTGCAGGTGAAGAGCATGGCCGTCGATCTGAAAAGGTGAATGGAGGGCGACCTGCTTGAGTCCCGAGAGCAACGTGGACAAACCGCTGCCTCCGCCCAGGCAAACTACCTTGATACCTGCGCGCGAGTTCATTTTTGGTCGCTTTTCTCAGGCCCTACCAATTCCTGGAAAGTTTCGCTTTCGGAAAGCCGCTCAAAGTCAGGGTCGTTTCGCGCAAAAAAGCGATTTTCCGATCTGATCTGAATTGCTTTTTTCAGGTTCTTCAGCGCTTGGTCGCTATTGCCCTGGCGTATTTCGGTGGACGCCATGGCGTAGTAGATATAATCGGCCTTATCCTTCTTTTCGAGTTTTAGTGCATCTTCGAAGCACTGCATAGCCTGGTCGTAACTGCCCGAATTATGATGGACGACTCCCAGGTCGAAGAGGCCCTCGGCCTGAGTGGGACGTTTTACTTCCACCTGCTGAAGTTGCCGATTGCATATTTTAATGAACGAATTTGCCCTCGCGACCACGTCGATCTCTTCAGGAAAGGACTCTTTGATCTTCTGGAACAGCGCCAGTGCCTGCTTGTACTTTTTGTTGTTAAAAAGGCCCGTAGCCTCTTCAAAAAGTCCATATGCGTTTTTTTTAAACGTCTCTTTTTTCTTTGGTGACATATTATCTCCGGCTTTTAACGTAGCGATTTTATGAAAACTTTATTATTATAGGACGGCTTTAACCAGTCAAGGATGGGGGCCCGGATGGAACAAGAAGCTTATGGAGATCTCGAATTTCCGTCTCGAGTCCGAGGAATACGAGAAAATTCTGTTTATTCTCTCGTCCCTCCAGCAAAAGTCGAACGCCAGTTCGATCTTTCTAATCAACCGCAACGGTCAGCAGATCGCACAGGAAGGTGTGGCTGACGGACTGGATGTTCAGTCCCTTTCATCCCTGGCCGCCAGCAATCTGGCGGCGACGTTTGGCCTCGCCAGGCTGATTGGGGAGCGTGAGTTTGAGCGCGTCTACCACAAGGGAGACAAGCGCAGCATTCTCATTAATCCAATCGGTGAGTATGCGTTTCTGCTGCTTCTGGTCGAAGTCAACAGCGAAAATCACGTTGATCCCAAGAGTCTGAATCAAGCCTCGCTGATCCTCGGGGACATTCTCAGGAAATCGGATGAGCGGGCCAAGAAGGCGAAGGGCTAGGGCGTCCAGTGTCTTTCATCAACTACGCCAATCGCGAGATCAACTGTAAGATCGTCTACTGCGGGCCGGGACTTTCCGGCAAGACCACCAACATCACGCAGATCTACCGCAGTGTCAACTCCAGTCTTCGGGGGAAGCTGGTGACTCTCAACACGGAGATGGAACGGACTCTCTTCTTCGATTTTCTTCCTTTGGAGTTGGGTAAAATCGCCGGTTTCAAGGTCCGCTTTCACCTGTACACGGTGCCCGGACAGGTTTTCTATGAAGCCAGCCGGCGGCTGATTCTCAAAGGAGCCGACGCGGTCATCTTTGTGGCCGATTCTCAGAAAGACCGAATGGACGCCAATTATGAAGCCATGCGTGACCTGAAGGAGAATATGCAGGTTTACAACCTGGATTTTGACGAACTGCCTTATGCACTGCAACTGAACAAGCGCGATCTGGATGACGTCTACGATACTGATTTCCTGACCGGCGAGCTGAAGATCGGCAACGAACCTGTCTACCAGGCCGTTGCCACCCGCAACGAAGGAGTCCAGGACACCCTCAAGGACATCGCCCGCCAGGTCCTCCGCCGCCTCAAAGCCGAAATGAGCTGAGGGTGACACGCACGTAATTCCCCACAGGACCCGCATAAACAGGAGATTTGTACGCCAGTCTGGCACCTAATTGAGAAAAAAGGGGACGTTACGCTCGTTTACCAATAGTGTCTTAGCCCAACTTCCACGGTCGAGTAAGTAAGATTCAGCATTGGCGGGGATTGACTGATCCATTCCGTCACTATGCCGGAGCGACTTGCCAGGTCTTTACCGGCCTCATGATTTCGGCCGGAATCTT
>JBOGJG010000281.1:0-1304 GCA_050747825.1 Acidobacteriota bacterium
CCTGACGGCCGGGGAGAGATAACCCTGGCAACTTTCTCAGCTTGAAAACGAAAAGGTTCAATCCAACATAACTGCGGAGCTGGTTGGAGACTCGGCCATGAGAGCGCTGCTGTTGTTGAGCCTTGTAGGCGCGGCCCTTTATGCGCTCCTAGTCCTTACCCAACCGGACGGCAAGGCAGAAGATCCCTTCGCCGGCAAAACTCAGCCCAATCATCCAATTGACCGGGAGTTGCGTTCGTGGGGCTCTAACCTTCCGGCATTGGCCTCTCCCCGGCATCCTCAACAAAATGCCGCCCATGCTCCGAGACCAACTAATGAGAACCCTAGTCAATATTCGGAACGAATGTTGGGCGCAGATGACCAACCAGCTGCCTCTCCCGGCAACCTAGCGGCCTCGGAATTGGACCGCTCAAAGCAGGACCACGTTGAATGGACTAAGGTAATGCTTGCAGCGAGGGTGCACAGCGAGGCTTCTGTCTCTTCCCCAACAATCCGGTTCTATCGCCCCAGTACCGAATTGCAGGTCGTTAGTCGGGAAAATGGCTGGCTCCAGCTATTGGATCCGGTGACCCAGGAGCGCGGCTGGGTCTTTGAGAAGTATCTTGTTTCAATTGATGGCCCCAGCCCCATTCAAGCTGCAATGCAATCGACCACTGAGCCCCCGCCGGCCAAAGTGGCTCCGCCGAAATCACAAAAGCCGAGCCGCTCATCTAAACCCACGGTTCGGGCAGGGGATGTTGAGGTCGCAAAGTCGGACCGGCGGCGTGGTCGATGGGCTCGAAGCGATGACAGGCGGCGTGGTCTCGGGCTGATTGGGTTCTTCAGAGGTCGCAAAGTCGGACCGGCGGCGTGGTCGATTGGCTCGGCGCGGTGACCGGGCGCTGTCTCGCGCCCTCTCGGGCTCCCACGTCCCTTGCTCCAGCCGCATTGCTCCGTCTTAAGCACCGGCGGATGCTCGTCTGCGGGTCGGCGCGCGCATAACTAGACTTCCATTACGGCGGGGGTGCCAGATACGCTCGTAACTACGAAGACGGCGAATATGTCTTCTGGGAGAAGGGCGCCAAAGCCCTGCTCCAGCTACAACCATGAACACTCAGCCCCGACCGCTACCGGGGCTTTTTTGTTTCAGCGATAAAAGAAAAGCCCGGACAGGATTCCAGTGACTCACCAATCAATTCCCTAAGCCACAGAACAGCGAAAACATTCGGTGGAACAGCGAACGGAACCGAGGCTAACAGGGATCTATCCGGAAAAATGCCTCCACGTTCGAAGCCTGGCATGAGACTGCGAGACAGTGCCTGTCG
>JBOGJG010000282.1:0-26702 GCA_050747825.1 Acidobacteriota bacterium
TCGGTGGAGTGAGTCTTCTGGCTCAGGCTGGTACAGATCGCGTAGAGTCCATCGTAGTTGGCGTCCTTTTGAGCCAGATCGGGATGATATGGGTAGGAGAACTTCAAGAGGGGTCTTCTCTGGCCCGGACGTCGTGGCGGCAAGCAATTGCGCTCGCGGGCGGTCAAGGGTCGGACCTGATAGGTGAAATAGTTTCGAGCCCTTTTCTTTCCGTAAAGGGCATGGATTCTCTTCTGCACCGCCTGGACCTCCTTCATGTATCCGTTCTGGACGCTCTTTTGGATTTGAGCTAACCCTGCTGCGATCTTCTGCGTATACTTCATCCGGATTTTCCGGCAGACTTTCTGATCGGCGGTGCTGAAGACGTAGATCAGCCGGGCTCGGATCGAGTGTTTCTCGGTTCGCTTCTTCCCGGAGGGGGTTTCCACTTTTTGCTCCTGGGTGATGGTGTAGGGGATCTCCCCGATGTAATAGCGCTCCCAGGTCTCGGGAGGCTTGTCGGCTTGTCGCTTGCGTTGCTCCTGGAGCGACAAGAATGAGGCTTCTTTCAAGACCGGCTTGTTCTGGTCATAGAGCTGGGCCAGCGCCTCCGTCCAGGTCAAGGAACTGATGAAGTCGAAGTGATGTTTGCGGACCAGCTCCACGGCCTGGGCGGCGCTAAAACAGCCGCGGTCCGTGATCAGGAGCAGTTTCTTGGGTTTCACATACTTGAGCAGATGCTGGAGGTTCTTGGCCACGGCGCGATGACCGTTGGCGCTGCCGTCGGCGGAATGGTAGAAAAACGGAACAGGGCCTTTTCCGTCGTTGGCCAGGTCCAGGCCCACTTGCGCCTCCTTGATGTCCTGGCCGGGGCGCGCATGCCGGCCCACCTCGATTTGGAAAGGTTTCAACTCGGGCAGCAGGGAGGGACTGGACGATTGGTGGTCGTATTGTCCGGTGAAGTGAAAACTCGTGGGATCGTAATGGACCTTGGCCAAACTCACCTGAAAGACCTGCGCGGCATGGAGGGCGATGTCGGCCAGAATGTTCCAGCGTTTCTCAAAAACGGCGTCCAGAGTTCGGGCCAGACGATCATCGTTGAGCGCCTGGGCCGGCGTCCCTAAGAGAAATTCCGCTCCGCTGTTTTGCGCCCACTCCGCCACGTGCATGAGGGGTTCCGGCGAACAGAGTCGGTTGGCCACTAAAGCGCAGATCACATCGCCGATCGGAAGCTCCAGTCGCGGATCGGCCGGGCAATGCAGATCCACCCAGCGGCGGATTTCCATCTGCTCCAGGATCGGATTGACCAGGACCAGCGGGCCCAAATTCGCGCCCGTAAAGTCGTTCGGGCCCGTCAAAGTGACCGGCAGGCGTTGCCGCTTGTTCCGATTGCCCATCCCACCGTTTCCTTTCCGACGATGCCCGGCCGTCGTTCTGGCGACTCCCGATACGACCCTTTATTTATTATCCGTTTTCTGGAGAGCCTTCCTTCTCATCAGTTCCAAGTTGATCCGGGTGACCTCCCCGACGATCTCCAACAGACGACGATATTGCCGGATGCCCTTCTTGACCGCCTGGACCTGGTCCTGGGGCACGTAGTGCTGCCTCTGGGCCTTTTCCTGCGTGACCGCCACGTAGTTCCGGGGACCATGGCGCTGTCCTTGGTGGCAGGCGCACTGTGGCCGGGAGCAAGTGGAGAATCGTTCGAACCAAGAGCCGCCGATGAATAACCGAAGCGAGGCTGCTTCACTCAGGAGCTTTTGCCGTCTCCTTTGCAGAACCGCAATCGATCGAGTTCTAGAATGTGTTCTCATTGCCGTTATATAGCATGCATATTATATGCTACACAACCGACAAAAAATAAGACACCCATTACTCCAGGAGACGGATTGCTGTTTAAGTTCGACAACGAATCAGAAAAGGGAAACGGGAGTTTGCGGAATTAACGAAACCCCTTCAAACAACTGCAAAATTCCAGAAGCTGCGACTCTATCCTGTTACGACTACGTAACTTCCCATGAATTTGCGGGCCAACAACCCGCGAAAAATGGGGCTAGCTACCTCTAACTTTTGCACGAAAACGCAGTTATCATTCTTTATAGCCGACAAAGGGCCGGAGTTAAAGGGTGGCGTTCGGGAAATTTAAGTTCGAGCTGGTTGTTCTGGAGTCGGTATTGGGCCGGAATGTCCATCAGCTTGTGGGTCATTTCGCAAAGACCGAGATGGTCCAGGTCGATCTGGGCCAGGAAATAGTGGCGGAACCAGGAGAGGAGGTTGAACGTCATGGCCGCCAGCAGCAGAAAGTTTTCAATCGGCACATAACTGCGGGTGCGTAGATGTTTGATGGACAGACCGTACTTGGCGCTTTTGATGAGGGACTCGATCGACCGGCGCTCATTGTAGCAGTGGAAAATGGCTTCCGCGTCGGCTTCCTGAGGGGAGCGGTTGGTATACAGATGGGAATAAAAGCGCCGATCGTAGCGCCGCGTGAGCAACTCGACCAGGACGACGCGCACCGGATGAGCGCAGTTGGTGACCTTTTGCGGTCCCATTTCGCAAACCCGTGTAAAGAGATCCAAGGGTTGCCATTGGGTGGGTTCCACCCGAGCGGCCAACTTCCGGGCGGTCTTATCCGAGAAGCCCTTGATGAGGAAGGTCAAACCCAGCTCCAGCAGTTCTTGCAGCTCCGCGCCCGTGCCGAAAGCCGCATCGGCCCGAATCAAGCCGAGTCGATCCACGGAACCGATGATCTCGGCGGCTTGGTACAGACAGTCCCAGAGGCGACCCCCTGCGGAGGCGTTGGCGGGATCCAAGAAAAGGCTGAGGATCTCGGGAGCCGCCGGGCCCGCCGTCGAGCCGATGGTCAGGCGCTAGCCGCGTCGGCCGCGCTGTCGCGGAAAGTAGCCTTTGCGGGCCCATTCGTAGGTTCGACCATACACCATCAAGCCGGTGGAATCGATGTCCAGTGGAACGCGTTCGTCCTGCCGCCACAAGCCGAACCGTTCCAGCGAGAGTTCCGAGATCAAATCCAGCTGACGGCGCTGGGCGGGACCGAGTTGATGCAGAAAACGATTGATCGAGGATTGATCCGGAAATCGGCTCATCCCCAGCTGCTGAGCCGCGGCCGGATAGGGACGTAACCGGTGGTTGATATCCTTGGTCCAGTCACAGCCCACCGCCAAGGAGCAGCTCAGCGTTTGCAGTTTCTGCAAGGGGGTGTAGTCGAGGCTTTTGATGGGAACGTCAAAGTGCGCTTCAAAGGGCTCAAAAAATCCGACTCGGTCGGCAAAATGGACGAGCAGCGCCAGCGCTCCGGTAGGGAGAAGGTCGTCAAAAGGGGCACTGGAGCAAACGACCTCGACCTTCGGTTCGAGAGGGGCTGAGGCAGGGAGTCCCGGGGTTATAGAGTTTTTTTTACCTCCACATAGACAGAACGCAGGCACTGTCGACACCAGAGGCGCTGCCGTAGCCCATGCAGTTTGGTGCGCACCCGGCCATTGCGCACACAGGAGCTGCCGCAGTGCGGACAGCGGGCCAGTGCCTCGGGCAGAAGGGAAGGAGCGGATTGTGATTTATTGTGATAAGCATCTAACACATCGCGGAGCTGAGCTTGCAGCTTTTCATTTTCTTCTTCGGGCGTGGCAGTCCGTTTGCCGGGTTTGGAGTGGAGGAAAATCTTTTCCAGGTTAGCCTCGGCTAGGCGTACCCAGTCGTAGAGGGCCGTGCGGGAAACCCGAAATTCTTTGGCTGTTCGCTTGAGATTGTTGGTTTCCCAGTAGCGCTTGACGGCCGCCACCTTAACGGAAGGCTCGATCTCGATATAGGACATGATGGACCTCCGGAGCCATGAGACAACGGAGTCATCATAAAACAAAGCAGCGAACAAAGTCAATACGTAGTGTATCTTATTAAGTTGTGATAGCTAGCTCATGCAAAACTTAGGTAGCTAGACGAGGGCTAGACGCCTTCATTCCAGTCTCGACTATCGTTCGCCGGTGGCCTTTGAAAGGAACTACTACCAGAGTCAGTCAGTCGAACCTTAAAAACTGTCCACTAAAGCGGGGTAACTTCCCCAATCCCCAATCCCCAATCCCCAATCCCCAATCCCCAATCCCCAATCCCCAATCACCAATGTCAGGAGGCCCGGCGGAAGGTGCGGTAAAGCGTATCCCGTTGGGCGGGGATAAAGCCCGCTCTTTCGATGACATGCAGTAGGTCATTACGGCTTGCCTTATGCTGGGCGCCGGCGGTGCTGATGACGTTCTCTTCGATCATGATGCTGCCTACGTCATTGGCGCCGAAGTGAAGGGCGACCTCGGCCACCTGGAGCCCCTGGGTAAGCCATGAAACCTGGATGTTGCGAATATTGTCCAGATAAATCCGGCTGACTGCCAGCAGCTTGAGGTATTCCACTGGTCCGACCTCTTCTTGGATAGTGGCCTGCATTGGCGTGTCTTCGAGCTGGACATTCCAGGGGATGAAGGCAACAAACCCCCGGGTCTCGTCCTGGACAGTCCGGATTTGCTCCAGATGCTCGATACGCTCCTCCAGGCTCTCCCCCGCACCGAACATCATCGTCGCGGTGGTTAAAAGTCCCTCCTGGTGGGCGGTTCGCATCACTTCCATCCACTCTCCGGCGCTGCATTTTCCTGGACTGATCTCCCGGCGCATTCTTTCCGTCAGGATCTCGGCGCCTCCGCCCGGGATGGAGTCCAGGCCGGCAGTTTTAAGGCGGCGAATGGCCTCGCGGATGCTGATCTTGCTCAACCTGGCTAGGACTACGATCTCCGGCGGAGAGAAACAGTGCAGATGGATCTTGAATCTGCTGCGAATTGAGCGCAGCAAGTCCTCGTAGTAATCGATCTTCAGCCTGGGATGCATCCCCCCCTGCATCAGGATTCCTGTCCCTCCAAGATCGATCGTCTCTTCTATCTTCCGCAGGATGGTTTCGAGGGGCAGGATGTAACCTTCCTCATGGCCCGGCTTGCGGTAAAAGTTACAGAATGTGCAACGGGCTACACAAACATTGGTGTAGTTAATGTTGCGATCGACCAGAAATGAAACGACTCGATCGGGATGATTTTTTTTGCGGACGTAATCGGCGGCCTGGCCGATTTTTTGCAGTTCGGGCGACCGCAGGAGCGCACCTGCTTCTTCGGGACTGATCCGCTGCTTGCCGTAGACCTTCGCCAGAATAGAATCGATCGACATCACCGAGAGCTATTCTATACTTCCGTCCTCCGCTGGATCTAGTTCTTCGGGCCGAAAGTACAGCTCTTTGAAGGCAGGTGCTTCCAACAACGGTCGGCAACACACGAATTCCGGCGGATATATTCCATCCAGGAAGTGGCTGATTTCAAACAGGTCTCCGGAGCCAAACACCCCTCCCTTGATTCTCGACTTTACAATCTGTCCCGGTTGAATTTGATTACGCTTCATGGTTGCTCCAGTAACTTGTTCCAGTCTCTTACTCGTTTTGTCCAGAAGGTACTAACTGAGCAATCGATATGCCAGTAATTCAGTCGTAAGAGTGAGGCCTGAGAAGGAACACCTTCCATTAACTGCTAACTGCCAAAGCCGGGGGGAGGCTCGAAGCCGCCGATGAGATCGGCGAGGGCGCCGGCGAAGTGAATGGGGGTGGCGTCTTCCAAATAGGGCCCCATGATCTGGATACCCACGGGAAGACCCGCTCGTGTCCGGCCGGCGGGGGCCACAGTGGCCGGGCAGCCCGTTAAAGTCGGGACGACAATCCAGCGAAGCATGTCACCATATTGACGTTCGCCCTGCGAAGTGCTGACGGTTCGTTCGAAAAACGTGAGGTTGTGAGCGTGAGGGAAGGCGGGCACGAAGTTTTCAGGCATTAGAAAAGCGTCGTGCGTCTTGAAATAGTCTTGCCAGATCTGTCTGGCCTTCAGGCGCTCCTGGCTGCGTTCCATCCAGCGGCGATGCGAAGATTCATAACCTTCCAGCCAGTTGCGCGCATAATACTGCCAGGGGCTGTCCAGTGATTGGCGCATCAGCTCAATTTCTTCATCAGACAAAACGATCCAAGCTGCTAAAAGGGGGAGATACGCATCAAACGCCGCCTGTGGATTGACGCCTTCAGGCCACCCTTGTGTCAGCTCGACACCCGCCTTTCCGAGAGCATCGACAGCACCGGCGAGAACCTCTTTAACCTCCGGAGTAACCGGGCAGAAAGGATCATCCAGCACATAGCCGATCCGGTAATCCTTCAGCCGCGATCCGCGCGGGGAAGGCAGGCTCCAGCGGTAGGTGACGGCTTCCAGCGAGGGCGGCCCGCCTACAATCTCCAGCTCCAACATCAAGTCCTGAGCGCTTCGGGCCAGCGGCCCGGCAACCGCTAAATCCGCAGGCAGCGTGATCGTTCCGGACGGGGGAGGTATATGACCCTGCATCGGAACTATTTCCAGGGAAGGTTTATGGCCATAAACACCGCAAAAATGCGCCGGTGTTCGAATGGAGCCTCCAATGTCACTGCCCAACTCCAGAAAGCCCATTCCGGAGGCCAGCGCCGCGGCGCCGCCTCCGGTCGATCCGCCCGGAGTCCGGGAGACATCCCATGGATTGTTCGTGGTCCCGGCAACTTCGTTATAGGACTGCAGATCTGAGGCAAACTCGGGAAGGTTGGTCTTGCCCAAAATGATGGCTCCCGCGCTTTTCAGCCGGTCCACAGCAATGGCATCCTGGCCAGGGACGTGGTTTTCAAGAAGCTTTGAGCCGGAAGTCGTCCTCACGCCGGCCGTTTCAAAAGTGTCCTTGACCACAATGGGAATTCCATGCAGTGCTCCCCAGGTCTTGCCGGCGGCGAGGGCCTCATCGGCCTGCCCGGCCCTTGCCATCGCCTGCTCTTCAATCAGCGTGATAAAGGCGTTAATCGCCGGATTGTGCTTTCGGATTCGAGTGTACACGTGCTCCGTCAGCTCACGCGCCGAGATCACGCCACTGCGAATGGCTCTCACAGCCTGACTGGCCGTGCCGAAGTCAGGGTCGAAGTCCACTGCTGCGGCTGAGGTTATGGGCATCCGCCTGATGAAAGGCGCCAAAACTGAAGTGCCGGCCGCCGCCTTCAAAAATGAACGTCTGGTCTCGAGCCGTTCCCCTTTGCCCATCGGTGGATTCACCCTATGTCTCATGGACGAATAATTTTAGCAGTCCACGCAACGCCCTGTGGAGAAGAAAATAGACGAAGAGCGCGATCAGATAAGACATCATCAGTTGAAAACTGCCGATCTGCGGGTCGGGCATGAGGCCGCGGAAGGGCTCCAGCAGGGGGTAAGTGACGGTATTCATAAACTGCTTGAAAGCCGCTTCCTCTCTGGCGCCGAACAGCTCCAGCATAATCTGCAGGCCAATGAGCCCGTAAATTATCCCGAAGATGTAGGCCAACACACGGGTCCCGCCTCTGGCCGCCTGTTCACGCTCCAGCCTCGACTCAGTTGCTACCGTTTCGTCGATGGTTTTGGCTTTGAGATGGCGAGCCGCCCGAGCGATCTTTGCTTCTTCAGAGGCGTCAAAATGGCCGGCTTGTTCTTCAACTTCCCTGTTGACGTCCTGCCGCACCTTACTTTTAACGTCCAGGTCCTGTTCAGCCTTTCTCGAATTGTCATCGGGCATACTTTTTCCTCTTACTCTTAAGAGTATTACTGACGCCTCATTTGGGCAAATGAGGTGCTCCGGGGCCACTCGCTCTGTCATCGACGTTTGACTCAGGCTCGGGGGTGAAATTTGTCGTAAATCTCCTTTAGACGCTGCTTTGTAACGTGGGTGTAGATCTGCGTGGTGGAGATATCGGCATGGCCCAGCAGCATCTGCACGGCTCGCAAATCGGCGCCGTTCTCCAGCAGGTGGGTGGCGAAGCTGTGGCGCAGGACATGTGGAGTAAGCCTGTCTTCAAGGCCGATCCGGCTTCCATACCGGATCACCAGCTTCCAGAAATACTGACGGGTCATCGGCCCGCCCCATTGCGTCAGAAAGAGATACGGGCTGGTGGCGCGCTTGCGCAGAAAGTGCTGCCTCGACTCGGACAGGTAGCGCTGCACATAGGAGAGAGCCGAGTCTCCCAGAGGGACGATCCGTTCCTTGGCGCCCTTTCCGAAAGCCCGCAAGAACCCGACTTCCAGATTCATCTCTCCGAGCTGAATGCGCACCAGCTCGCTGGCGCGCAATCCCGTGGCGTAGAGGACCTCCAGCAGGGCGCGGTCGCGCAGACCGTGCGGAGTCGTGAGGTCCGGCTGCTCGAGCAGGAGATCGACTTCCTCCTGAGTCAAATAGTGGGGAAGCTCGCGCCAGGTCCTGGGAGACTCCAGGGTTTCAGCGGGATCATGCTGAAGATAGCCGTCCAGCAGGAGAAATTTGAAAAAGGAGCGCAGGCTGACGATCTTCCTCCTAATGGAGCGGGGGGACAGATAGCTGTACAGGTGCTGGATATAGCTCGCGAGGTGCTCTCGCTCGGTCCGCCCCAGGTCCACTTGGTGACGGGCCAGAAAGGATAAGAAATCCCGAATATCCCGCTGGTAGGCCTCTACCGTATTTTGCGCCAGGCCTTTCTCTATTTGCAGATGGTTCAGATAACTCTTAAAGGCCCTCTGCTCCATCCTATCTCCTGATCCTGGCGAAAATATGCCTGATCTCTTCAACGCCCAAAGCGGCACAAAGGGCCAGATAGACCAGCCCACCCAGGCAGATTGAAATTCCCAGGTCTATCAACTCCCGGATCAGCCCCATCTCCGGCCACAGGTCCAGAAAGAACTGATGGGTGAAAAAGACCACCAGCCCCATCACCGCCGCGGCAGCCATAACCTTGTAAACGTTAGCGGCCACGCGGTAGCTGGAGAGCGAGCCCAGCTTTTTTCTAAAGTTGCGGGCTAAAAGCGTGTTGTTGATTGAAACGGACAGGGCCGTTCCGAAGGCCAGTCCCAAATATTTGTAATGGGCCGGCAGCGTGAGCACGAGAACCAGGTTAACAACAATTCCGGTGATGACCGAGACGATGCTGATCCTTACTGGCGTGCGGGTGTCATCCAGCGCGTAAAAAGTGGGGACGTACACCTTGATATTGCTGTAGGCGAACAGTCCGAGGGAATACAACATCACGGCATAGGCCGTGGCCAGCGTATCGCCGGGCGTGAACCCCCCGCGCTCGAACAGAACGTCCACGATCGGGATGGCCAGGACAAAAAGCCCAACGGTGGACGGGATGGCCATAAACGAAATCAGTTTGATGGAGTTTGCCACCGTCTCTTTGAAATCATCCCATTTTTCCTGAGCCGCATAGGCCGAGACTTCTCTGAGATTGACAATGCCTACGGCCACGCCAAACAGTCCAATAGGCAGATAAATGATGCGGAAAGCATAGTTGAGCCAGGCCACCGGCCCATTGCCCAGATAGGAGGCAAGCTGCGTGTTAACCAGGACATTGACCTGAACGGCGCTCACTCCGATGAGGGCGGGACCGATCAGTCGGGCGATTCTACGCACTCCTTCGTGCTGGAAGCTGAGGTCGAAGCGGAAGCGATAGCCCTGGCTGCGCAGGACCGGCCACTGCACGGCAAACTGCAGGAAGCCTCCCATGACCGCCCCCACGCCCATGGCATAGATGGGAAGTATGCCGGCATCTTCAAAGCGTGGCGCCAGGAAAAAACCGGCCAGGATCACGGCCACATTAAAGAAGGCGGGGGCCAGAGCCGGAATGAAGTAATGATTGAGCGTGTTCAAAACACCCATCGCCACGGACGCCGTGGCCACGAACATCAAAAACGGGGCGAGAATCCGAATCAGGACCGAAGTCACTTCAACCTTGCCCGGGACTTCCGTGAAGCCCGAGGCAATCAGCATGACGAAAACTTCCGGAAACAGCAGTAGAGCCAGGCCGACGCCTCCCAGCAGAACCAGCAGACTGCTCACGACAACATTGGCCAGCAGCCAGGCGTCCGATTGCCCCTTCCTGCGCAGGAAATCAGTGAAGGTGGGGACAAAAGCTGAGCTGAGGGCGCCCTCGGCGAAAAGATCCCTCAACAGGTTCGGAATACGGAAGGCGACATTCCAGGCATCCACGTACAAACCGGCGCCGAAGAGGCCGGCGAAAACCTGCTCGCGGACCAGCCCCAGGATGCGGCTGATGAAAACAGCGACACTTACTTTTCCCGCGGCGCGGACCGATTGGGTACGTCGAGCCATAACCCGTCAAAGCCACTGTTTGCGACGGAAGAACCAGATCATGATGAAAGCCACTGCGGACATGATGCCGATAACCAGATAGTATCCGTATTTCCACTCCAATTCAGGCATGTTGTTGAAGTTCATCCCGTAGACTCCGGCAACAAAGGAGAGAGGAATGAAAATGGTGGAGATCATGGTCAGCACCTTCATGACCTCGTTCAGTGAGTTCGAAACGGAAGAAAGGTAAGCATCCAGCAGCCCGGACAGAAGATCCCTGTAACTGTCAGCCGTGTCGGTCATCCGGAAAAGGCTGTCATAAATATCCCGGAAATAAAGACGGGTGGACGGACGAATGAAGACGATTTCGTCACGACTGAGACGATGGAAGACCTCCCGCTGAGGGTACACGATCCGTTTGAGATGCAGAATCTCCCGCTTAAGGTCGAAGATGCGCAAAAGTGACTCTCGCCCCGGAGTCCCGAATATCTCTCCCTCCAGTTCCTCGATTCGATCTTCCATCTTTTCCAGTTCGGGGAAGTAATTGTCCACCATGCGGTCCAGGAGAGAATGCAGAACGAAATCAAGTCCCTGATCCATGGTCTGGGGATCCTGAAGGATTCTCTCCCGGACGGACCTGACGCTGCGCATGCGATGATCGTGATGGGTAACCAAGAATTGAGCGCTCAAGAAAACGTCGATCTCGGCAGTGGTAAATTCCCGAGTGCTGGCCAGATAATTGATGCCGTGGAGCACGATAAAGACATAGTCGGGATAAAAGTCGAGCTTGGGATACTGGACATCAATCAGCGTATCTTCGATCGTCAGAGGATGGAATTTAAAGTGCGTCTTGAGCACTTCGGCCTCTTCCGGGGTAGGGTCTTCCAGATCGAGCCAAAGGAGATCTCCGGGTCCAAGGGTCATCAGCTCAGGCGCCAGCCGGTCCCTGTAGATCAGCTTCTTCCCGGAATCGTACTTGATGATGTGGATCATCGGGCGATACGTTATCATCTCTATCTGGCATTGGGACTGGGGATGACATGAAACTGCATGAGATTGCGGCCAGGCTGAACTGCGAGCTTCGGGGACTTGGAGACGCGGAGATAGAAGGGGTTGCCGGGATCGAAGAGGCCCAGCCTCATGAGCTGACTTTTGTGGCCAACCCCAAGTATCTCTTCCGGGTGAAGGAGACGCGGGCCGGCGCCATTATCCTGTCAGCCGATGCTCCCGCGACCGAGATCCCCACTTTGATCTCAGCCAATCCCTACCTGGCTTTTGCCCGCGCCATAGAGCTCTTCTATGCACCGCCGGAGCCCATCCCGGGTATTCATCCGACGGCTTTTATTGCAGAGACGGCGGTGCTGGGCGAGAATTACTCGATTGGGGCCGGCGTGGTGATTGGGGAAGGCGCGCGAATCGGCAACAACGCGGTACTTCATCCCAACGTCACCATTTACCCATACGCCGAGATTGGAGATGACTTCCTGGCCCACTCCAACTCGGTGGTTCGCGAACATTGCAGGATCGGCCGCCGGGTAATCCTTCAGAACGGCGCCATCATCGGAGCCGATGGCTTCGGCTTCGCACCCCAGGAGGAGGGGACTTTCTACAAGATTGTCCAGTCAGGCCTGGTCATCCTGGAGGATGACGTGGAAATCGGCGCCAACACGTGTATAGACCGCGCGACAGTCGGCGCGACTACCGTACAGAGGGGGACCAAGATCGACAATCTGGTGCAGATCGGCCATGGCTCGAGCATCGGAAAAGAGACGCTGCTGGCGGCGCAGGTCGGACTGGCCGGAAGTACCCGGGTCGGCGATCACGTGACGCTCGCCGGGCAGGTGGGAGTCGCAGGACACCTGACCATTGGTGATCGAGTCATAGCCACCGCCCAAACCGGCATCGGCCGATCTGTCGAGCCGGGCAAGACCGTCTCCGGCTCTCCGGAAATGGACAACGCTCTGTGGAAGCGCAACTATGTCCTCATGCATGAGTTTCCCGAGCTGGTGCGCACGGTCAAACGGCTGGCTAAGGAAATTGAGGAGCTGAAACGGGGGCCAGACCGTTAAAATTTAACCCTCTGGCCCCCTTCCCCGAACGTGGCGGCCGAGCGCTTCCTGCAGCCGCGGCTCGTGCGGGTAGCCATGCCCCAGGTGCTGGCGAAAACCCTCCGCATAAGGGACCGCGCATTCCCGTCCGTAGCGAGCCGCCCATTCGGTCATCCGATCCAGGTATTCGTCAACTCCGTGATGCCGGCGCAGCCAGTCGCGCTGTGAGGCATGTCGCGCCAGCATCTGGCGTTTGTTCTCCAGATGGGAGGTGATGTCCACGTAAAATTGGGGGTAAATGCGCTCACCGAGATTGTCGGTTCCTTCAACGGGATCGGCGTAGTAGAGCGCTGGAGTGGCGCCTGCCGCCCCGACCGCTTTCCGCTGCCCTGTCTCATAGAGCTTCATGGCCATGCCGAAAGCGGCGCTCTTTACCAGGCGGCAGGTTTCTTCATGGTCTACAAGGTAATCGACCGGCGAATGGGTGATGACCACGTCCGGGTTAAACCGGCGCAGCAACTCGACCGTCCTGCGTACGTTCTGGGCATTGGCAAAGATTTCCAAATCCTTGAACTCCCCGCAGGCGTACCAGGCGCCCAGATAAGAAGCCGCCTCCGCAGCCTCTTGGCGGCGAATGCGCGAGATTTCCTCCTTCGAGTGAGTCGCAGACCCGCAATTCCCCGCCGTCATGCTGATGATCCCCACCTCCCAGCCGAACGCCTTCAGATGAAACAGCGTGCCGGCCGCCAGGATCTCGACGTCATCGGGATGGGCCATGACCGCCAGAACGCGAGAAGCTGAACCCCGGCCGACTGGAGACTCACTCATCTGTTGCTGAGGTCCTGAAGCATGGAGGCCAGGTCATCGAAAATTTTAGGAGCGCGCCAGGTCGCCGCCGTTCGTTTGGATTTTGCGAATGGCTTCGGCGATCTGGTCCATGTCGCGCTTGGTACCGAGAAGCATGGTCTGGCCGAACCAGAGCGCTTCCTGGCAAAGCCGGTCGTTGACCGGGCAGTCGTTTTGCTCCAGATAGCGTTGGATACGTTCGGAACCGTAGATCTTCTGGTAAGCGCGGGAAGTGACGGTGTTCTTAATGAATTCTTCGCGGTTCAAGGGCGAATATCCCCCTGAGCATGGGATGCCCTCGGCGTGCAGCGCCTTCAAAAACCGGGCTCGCGGCAATCCGGAGAAGTGCGAGCTATCGTAACGAGCCATGTAAAGATGATAGGCATTGCGCGTGCAGCCTTCATACTGGCGCGCGGGCATTACGCCCGGGATCTCCTTCAGTAAGCGGTTCAGGTAAGCGGCATTCTCCTCTCGAGTCCGGGCCTGCCCTTCAAGCCGGGTCATCTGCTCGATCAAAAGCCGGGCCTGAAATTCGGTCATGCGTAGATTCGTGCGGTTGCCGGGAGCCGGAGCGGAATCCTGGAATTTAGCGCGCCCGCAGTTGTGAAAGGCGAAAGCTTTTTCGGCTAAATCTCTGTCATTGGTAATAACGGCGCCGCCTTCGCCGGAGGTGAGGTTCTTGGAATTCTGAAAACTGAAACAGCCCAGGCTTCCCAGAGTGCTCAGTTTCTTGTGCCGCCATTCGCCCAGATGGGATTGGCAAGCATCCTCCAGAACGGGCAGCCCGTGCTTGCCGGCAACGGCCAGTATCGTGTCCAGGTCGGCGGCTGATCCACCCAGGTGGACGGGCAGAATGCAGGCGGTCTCGGGCGTGATGGCCGCCTCGATCTTGCGGGCGTCGATTTGCGAGGTCTCGAGATCGGAATCCACGAAGACAGGCAGTGCGTGCTGCATCAGCACCGTGGTAATGGTGGCCATAAAAGTATAGGGGGGCACCAGAACCTCGTCTCCCGGGCCGACGTCAAGGGCGTTCAGAGACGTCACCAGCGCGCCCGTGCCACTCGTGGTGGCAATGCAGTAGGCGGCCCCCATCAAATCAGCGTAAGCTTCTTCGAATCGATCCACGGACTGGCCTTGTCCCCGGTACCAGTCGCCGCTGTCGAGCACCGCCATGACACCCCTTCGGTCGTTGTCCTGAACCAGAGGCCAGGAAGGAAAGGATTCCGTCCGGACAGGCTGGCCTCCGAGGAGAGCCGGCTGGCCCGCATCTTTTCCAGCAGCAGGAGACGCGGCCCAGGTCCTGGGGACCACCGTCGTCACTCCCGCGGCCGTAATAGTCGATTTCAAGAACTCACGCCTTTTCATGGGTCACCTCAGAGGAATTCTACACCACGCAAGATTTCAGTGGCCTGGGAAATTTAGAGCCATCGAACCCTTACTCTATTATTGAGAACGCTTTTGAATTATACCTACCTGTCTTTGCTGGCGGACTTCATCCGGTCGCGAGGAGCAGTACCTGCTTAGCGCCGATGAAACGGCCAGAACGTCAAAAGGCAGAAACTGAGCCACGGAGACAGGATCGGGCTGGGTAATGGCCGAATTCAGCTCCACTACCTGACTCAGGTGGTCCCTTCTCCGGAGCATACCGATCTGGAGAAATTCTCCTATCTTGTGACGGTCTTCTTCTGGACACTGGACTCGAGCGGCCAGGGAAAGTTTATCAGCGCCGGCCATAACCCGGCTTACGTTTTCAGGTCCGCAAGCGGTGAAATCTGCGAGCTGACTTCCAGCGGATTGATCATGGGCGCCTTTCCCTTCTCCACGTATGAACAGGCCGTCGGAATTCCCAGACTGATGACATTACGCTCACGCTGGTGGAGCGGAAGAAGGAACCAGACCGTTAAATTAAATTTTAACGGTCTGGCTTCCGGTATTTTTCCAACAGATCGTTGAATTCTATGAGATAGCGGATGCTGTCCAGGTCGGAGCGGACGTTAAGCAGTTCGTTCTGGATCATGTTGACGTAGCGTGAGGCATCTTTCCGGAAAGCAATCTCCAGGTGTTCGAGACTTTCGGCCGGCTTGGATTGCCTGGACAGCAGGACCGCCAGCCGAAAATGAGCCCTGGCTTCGTCACTTCCGTTCTGGATGGCCTTCCGGTAATGGTCAATGGCAGCCGCAGTTTGCTGCTCGCGGTCCAGGGCTACGGCTAGATGGAGGTGAGCCGAGCCGGACTCTGGCTCGATCTGGACCGCCTTCTGAAGCAGGGGAATGGCCTTTTCCCGTTGTTCGAGATTCACGTACAGCGTCCCCAGATTGTGCAGAGTGGGAAAATGCTCCGGATCATGGCTGACAGAAGTCTCGTAAGCCTGCGCCGCTTCCTGGTCCTTTCCCTGCTCGCTCAAAACGTCTCCCAGATGGCTCCACAGCAGCGCGTGCCCGGGCTCCTTTTCTACGGCCTTTCGAAAGTACTGCTCGGCGTCGGCGGATTGCCCGCCCTGCTTTGCGATATAGCCCAGGTTCGAGAGGTTGGCGACCGAGTCCTGATCGGACTTTTTCAATCTCTCCCGCGCCTCTTCTAAGTCACCGAGCTGGAGATACAGATCTCCCAACTCCTGGATGAGGTAAGGGTTTTCGGGATCCTGCGCTTCGGCCTTGCGAAAGTATTTCAGGGCGGACTGATTGTCGGATGTCTCACGGTAAGCCAGCCCCAGCAGGAAGTTACCTTCAAAATCATCGGGGAAGCGCTCCAGAAATCGGTGGTAGTTTGGAATCGCCTGCTGCTGATTTTGCTCACGGTGCTGTGCGCCGGCCAGGTCGAGGTAAAGCTCGATGGCGCTTGTCTGCAATTGCGCTTCGGGCTGCAGAGCCATAAGATTGTCGAGCTGCTGCTGGGTTTCTTCGAGCTTCCCCTGCCGCAGGTAGACCAGGGCCAGATTGAAACGGGCCTGAGCAAATTCAGGCTCAATTTCCAGCGCCTTCTCAAAATACTGGGCCTGAGTCGCGGAATACTGCTCTTCAGTGCCGATCAGCTCTTCCCCTTTACGAAACCACTCCAGGGCCTGGGGATCGACTTCGACGAGGACGATGAGGAACAGAGAGAGGAGTGTGAGCACGATGGTCCATTCTAGCAAGTTCCAAGTTCAAAGTTCCAAGTTTCAAGAAGGTTTCAAAATTCAAATGGTCAAACGCAAACCTGGTTTTGCTTGGAACTCGGAACTTGGAAACCTACGCGAACGCCGGGGCATCCTCAAAACGCATCATCTGCTTGAATTCCTGATAGCGCAGCTTGATTTCGGTGAAGGTGAGCTCTTTGAGCCGATCGAGGGAGAACTTTTCGACATTAAAGCTGGCCATCACCGAGCCGAAAATGATGGCCTGGCGCATGGACTCGGCGTCGGCCCGGCCAGTCCCGGCCAGATACCCCATGAATCCGCCCGCAAAACTGTCGCCTGCTCCGGTGGGATCAAACACGTCCTCCAAAGGATAAGCCGGAGCCCCGAAAACTGAAAATCCGTCCTGCTCGTCCCTTTGAAACATCAGGACGCCGTACTCTCCACGCTTGACGACCAGAACGCTCGGTCCCCATCCCAGAATCTTGTGTGCCGCCTTTACCAGGTTTGCTTCTCGCGACAACTGGCGGGCCTCGGCGTCATTGATGATCAGCACGTGCACGCGCTTAAGCGTCTCGAGAAGAGACTCAAAATAGCCGTCAATCCAGTAATTCATGGTGTCACAGGCGATCAATTTCGGCTTTCGCACCTGTGAGACGACCTGTCGCTGCAGGGAGGGCTCGATATTCCCCAGAAAAACGTACTCCAGGTCCTGATATTTTTGAGGAACCTTGGGCTGGAAATCGGCAATCACATTCAACTGCGTATCCAGCGTATGTGCCTCATTCAGGTCGTACCCGTATTCGCCCTTCCAGCGAAATGTCTTGCCGCCCTCGACCAACTCCAAGCCTTCCAGGTCGATGCTGTGCTTTTTCAGGACGGCGACGTCCTGGTCCCGGAAGTCCGTGCCCACGCAAGCTACCAGGCACACCTGCGTGAAATAGCTGGCTGATACGCTGAAATAAGTAGCCGATCCACCCAGGACCTCATCGACGTTTCCAAACGGGGTCTTGACGGAATCGTAAGCGACGGTGCCGGCGGCAAGTACGGATGGCATGTTCTATGGCTCGGCTGCTTCTCGAACCGGGTCCAGGTATTTCCCCACAATCAAATCGAGCTTTTTCCGAGTGGCGGCGGGGATGGCCTTTGGGTCGGTGATGATTGAATTTTTCAAGGCGTGCTGGCAGGCGCAATCGGGATCGAGATCCAGCGTTCGGATGACGTTTCGAATGAGGTTCTGCGCATTCCGGCTGTTTTTAGTCAAATATCCGATCAGCATTTCGCCGGTTACAGGTTCCTCCTCTTCATGCCAGCAGTCATAATCGGTCACCATGGCGATGGTCACGTAGCACATCTCGGCTTCGCGAGCCAGCTTGGCTTCCTGGAGGTTGGTCATGCCGATGAGATCCATTCCCCAACTGCGGTACAGGTGGGACTCTGCCCGCGTGGAAAAGGCGGGCCCTTCCATGCACACGTAGCGGCCGCCCCGCTTGATAGGAAAATCGATAGCGGCGGCCGCCTCTTCCACGGCGTCCAGGAGACCGGCGCAGATCGGATCGGCAAAGCTGATGTGAGCCACGAGGCCCTCGCCGAAAAAGGTGGAAGCCCTTTGGCGGGTGCGATCCACGAACTGGTCAGGAAGGACGAAGTCCATCGGCTTGTGCTCGAGTCTCAACGAACCCACCGCCGAGGCTGAAAGAATGCGCTTAACGCCCAGCTTCTTGAAGCCGTAAATGTTGGCTCGGAAATTCAATTCCGTGGGGAGCAGCCGATGACCCCGCCCATGACGGGCCAGGAACGCCACCTTGCGTCCTTCCAGGTTTCCGACCACGTAAGAATCGCTGGGCTTTCCGAATGGAGTATCGACAGGCATCTCCCTCTTGCCCTCCAGCCCGGCCATTTCGTAGAGCCCGCTGCCGCCAATGATCCCGATTTCTGCGCCGTTCAAAATCTCCTCCATCACAAGCGCTGACCACTGCCCCCGGCTCCGTCAGCCGTTCAGCCGTCAGCGGTCAGCGGTCAGCGGTCAGCCGGCCAGCCGGTCAGCGGTCAGCCGGTCAGCGGTCAGCGGTCAGCCGGTCAGCGGTCAGCCGCCAGCCGGTCAGCGGTCCGCTGGTCAGCGGTCAGCCGGTCAGCGGTCAGCCCTTACCGCTCCCACTCAACCGGCTCCAGAATATACTTACTGCCCTCCGTCTGGCGCAAGTAGCCAGTCGTGTTTTCCGGATCATGCTCGAAAAAGATGAGCCATTCTTCATCGATGGCCTGGCGGTAAATTCGCCTGCGCGTTTCCATCGTGGTCAACGGAAACAGGTCGTATCCCATGATCCAGGGAAGGGGGATATGAGCGGACGTGGGACAAAGGTCAGCAATGTAGAACAGGATTTTACCGTCGCCCGAATCGATCTTGACCGACTGATGGCCCTCGGTGTGCCCCGGAGTATGGACGAGTGTCACTCCCGGAATGACCTTCTGGTCTTCGTCGATGATCCGCAGCATCCTGCGTTCCTCCAGGACCCGCCAGTTGTGCTGAAAATAAGTGGCGACAGTTCGTTCATTGGGATTACTGGCGGCCTGATACTCCTCCCGCCGTACGATATAGGTGGCATTTGGAAACGCCGGGACGACTGAATCGCCCTCCAGAATTGTGTTACCCCCGCAGTGATCGAAATGATAGTGGGTATTAATGACAATATCGACCTGCTCGGGCTTGACTCCGAACTGGTCCAGCTCCTTCAACAGGTCGGGGGGATGCTCGATATTGTAGACTTGCAATTCTTTTTCCGAGTATTTGGTTCCACAGCCGGTGTCAATCAGAACGTTTTTGCCGGGGGCTTGAATCAGGAGACAGTTGGTGGCCAGGCGAATGCGGTTCTTCTCGTCCGGCCTGACCTTGCGTCCCCATAACATCTTGGGGACCACGCCGAACATGGCTCCGCCGTCCAACCAGAGGTAACCGTCGGAAACGCGCTGCAATTGGAAGTCTCCCCACTTCATCCCATCGCCTCAGTGTCCGGTTGGGAGAGCTCAACCAAGACGCCCCCGGTCGAGTCGGGATGAACGAAAGCAATTAGTCGGCCCTCGGCGCCCTGCCGGGGCTTCTCATCAATGAGCTTGATATTTTTCTCCTTGAGAAGATCAAGGTAATGCTGGAGATTATCCACTTCCAGCGAAATGTGGTGGACGCCTTCACCGCGTGTGGTGATGAAGCGCGAAATGGGGGAGTTTTCCTCGGTGGCCTCGATCAACTCGATAGCTGACTCGCCCACTCTCATCAGAGCCACTTTAACCTTCTGGCTCTTGACGGTTTCCAGCGTATCTACCTCAAGACCGATCGACTTATAGAACTCGGACATGACGGCGATTGAACGCGTGGCGATGCCGACATGCGCTATTTTTTTTATCATGTATTACCCTCCTCAAAGCCTGCCGTCTCCAGCAGGCGGTCTACGATGGTATAGGGATCAAGCTCCCGAGTCATCATTTTTTCCGCATACTGATCCAGCTGCTGCCTGGAGATTTTCTGCAAGATGGAACGAGCCAGCCTTTCGCGCAGCATTTCGAGCAGGCGCTCCCGGATCGCCGCCAGGCGCCTGTTTCCCCTATCTTCAGCGCCCTCCAGGAAAGAGCGGTAGTCGGCGATCTTATCAGCCAACTCTGCAATTCCTTCCCCTTTCAAGGCTGTCGTCTTAATGATCGGAGTATTCCAGCCATCCGGCCTGGCCGCCAGCGACAGCAGCTCTTTCAGTTCCTGCTCCGTTTTCAGGACACCCTCGCGGTCCGCTTTGTTGATCACCAGCAGGTCGCCGATTTCCATGATACCGGCTTTGAAGGCCTGGACCTCGTCTCCCATCCCCGGGACAAGGACCAGCAAGGTCGCCTGCGCGGTCCTGACGATATCAATCTCGTCCTGCCCGACCCCGACCGTCTCCACGATCAAGATCTCATAACCGGCGGCGTCCAGAACCAGGAGCGCGTCATTGACGGCTGCGGAAAGCCCGCCCATCTTGCCGCGCGTGGCCATGCTGCGAATGAAGACCAGAGGGTCAGTGGAGAGTGACTGCATCCTGATCCGGTCGCCCAGGATGGCCCCTCCTGAAAAGGGGGACGTCGGGTCCACGGCAATGATCCCGACGCTTTTTCCGGCACTGCTGTAGTGGCGGGCCAACCGGTCCACAAGAGTGCTCTTGCCTGAGCCCGGAATCCCCGTCACTCCGATAATGAAGGCGCGGCCGGCGGAGGGGTAAAGCTCCTTGAGGAGATGGACCAGCTCAGGATTCTGAGCGTCCTCTACCAGGGAGAGCACGCGGGCCAGAGTACGAGTGTCTCTTTTGAGGATTTTTTGAGCCAGATTGCTCATCCACCGCCGGCCGTTCTGAGCAGCTCCCGAGCGATCACCATCCTCTGTATTTCGCTGGTCCCTTCCCCGATGGTGCAGATCTTCGAATCTCTCCAATATTTTTCGGGCGGGTAATCTTTGATATAGCCGTAGCCGCCGTGAATCTGGATGGCTTCCTCGGCTGCCCAAACCGCCACCTCGCTGGCGTACAGCTTGGCCATGGAGGAGTGCTTGGGGACGGACTTGCCCTGCTGTTTCAGCCAGGCCGCCTGGTGCGTCAGCAGGCGAGCCGCTTCGATTCGCGTTGCCATGTCAGCCAGCTTAAACCGAATGGCCTGAAATTTCGAGATCGGCCGGCCGAACTGGACCCGCTCCTGTGAATAGCGGAGGCTGCAATCCAGCGACCCCTGAGCAATTCCCAGGGCCATGGCCGCGATGGAAATACGTCCCCCGTCCAGGACCTTCAGGGCTTCGATGAAACCTTGTCCCTCCGGCCCCAGGAGATTCTCGCCCGGGATACGGCAGTTCTCGAGGACCAGTGAGGCGGTGTCGCTGGAGCGGCAGCCCAGCTTGTTTTCTTTTTTACCGGAGGTCAGTCCTTCGGTCCCTTTCTCCACGATAAAAGCGGAAATTCCATGCGTTCCCTTCTCCGGCTCGGTGATTGCCATGATGACGTAGATGTCCGCATAGGTCCCATGCGTGCAGAAATTTTTAGCGCCCTTCAGAACCCAGTCGCCACTTTTCTTGACGGCCCGGGTCTGGGCGCTGGCGGCGTCGCTTCCCGAGCTGGGTTCGGTGAGCGCCCAGGCGCCCAACGCCTCCCCGGCGGCTAGAAGAGTGACATATTTCTTCTTCTGATCCTCGCTGCCCATTAGGTAGATGTGATTGGTGCACAGGGAGTTATGAGCGGCCACCGAGAGTCCTATGGAAGCATCGACGCGCGAGAGTTCCTCGATGAGGATGACGTATTCAGGATAGCCCAGACCGGCCCCCCCGTATTCCGGATCGACCAGCGCTCCCAGCATCCCCATCTCACCCAGCTTCCGAATGGTGTCGAGCGGAAATATCTGCTTCTCGTCCCACTCCAGGCTGTGAGGAGCGATCTCACTCAGTGCGAAATCTCGAATGGTTTCCCGCAGGATCTCCTGCTCATCGGTGTAGCCGAACTCCATAAGTTCCTATTTTACGCGAGGAAACCAGGTGAACGAGTAGAGCGTCCCTCCATTTCGGCCCTAACTCCTCTAGAACGTATACCCGATCGTAAACTTCAGGTTGGTGCGCGGCTCCCTGATCCGGCGGGGCTCGCCGTTCAGGACAACCTCGGTGTCCAGGATGAGCGGGTTATATGCCAGGATGAAGCGAAAGGGCTGATTGATCAGCGGCAACAGGAACTGGATTTCCGCGCCGGTTGACATCCTCCACACCCCATTGGTTTGACCCAAGAGATCAATCGAAGTTTCCGATCCGGGCAGGACAAAGTCGTCCTTCCGCCAAACAGCCGTCGTGCCCAGGTCCATGAATGCGTTGAGCTGCAGAGGTCCGACCAGCGGGATACGGTATTCGGACGTGAAGACAAAGCTGGTGTCCCCTCCCACTCCGATTGGAGTCTCGATCAGTCCCTCCCCCTGCCCGAGACGGGTAATTGCCAATGGGCTGACCGAGCGCAGGTCGAAGCCGCGCAGGTTGAACTCCCCGCCCAGGTAAATGCGATCAATAAAGGGAATTCCTTTAAGCTCGCCATCGGGAAACTCACCAAATGGAAGCACGTGCTGAAACTGTGTCCGGAAGGCCAGCGTGTTTCTTCCGTCGGTCAGAAATGCGTCCGGAATGAATTTCTGAAACTCCAGTTCTGGACTGATCAGGTTGATCCGGCCGCCCAGTGCGCCTCCTGCCAGCGCCGTTTGAGCAAGGAAGTAGTTCCCCTCAGTAGCTCCAAAGAACCTGTTCTTTGTGTTGTACACAAAGCTCGGCCGCAGTTCGCTGCGTGTGATCCCCTCCAGAGCTTCGATACCCCCGCCCGGCGCCAGAAGCGCCAACTGGCTGAGGGCGAAGGGCACGAAAGCCTCGGAGATATCCTCCACTCGGTTGGACTCCAGAGTGTAGCTCAGCCCGGTCCTGGTGAAACTCGCCAGGGGATGGCTTGTGGACACCTGAAATCCGCTGCTGATGCGCGTGAACAGGGAGTCAGACTCATTCTCTTCACCAAAATCCCGAAACACACCCAGGGCATCAAAACGCAGCCGGCGATGGTAAAGCCTGAATCCGGCTGAAAGGCGCGTGTCCAGCCAATAAGGATCGGTAAAGGCGAAAACGTAACTGGAAGTTCGGTTTCCCGTCAGCACCTGAGCTTCGATGCGCTGGCCCAACCCCCGGAAGTTGTTATTCTGGTAATCGAGCCCGATATAACTGCCGCTGATCCCGCCCAGACCGCCGGTTAGATTAATCGACTGCTGGTCTCGCTCTTTCACGCTGACCTGAATATGGGCTTCATTGAATTCCGGCGTCTTGATGACTTCATAATCCACCTCTTCAAAGAATCCCAATTGATTGAGGCGCAGGATCGATCGATCCAGAAGCTCACTGTTGAATAGGTCGGCTTCCTCAATCAGCAGCTCCCGGCGCAGCACCTTGTCCCGAGTCTTGAGGTTGCCGTCAAAGTCGATGCGATCGACGATATATCGACCGCCTTCCTCAACTCGAATCTTCACATCGATCGTGTTTTCACTGTAATCGGGAGTAATTTCCGGGATGAGCTGCATTTCCAGGTAACCCAGACGCGAGTACATGTTCTTCAGAGATTCATTGGCTTCGCTGAGGGCCACGTAATTGACCACCTCTCCGGGCTGAATGCTATAAATCTCCTGAACCTGCTCAGTTTCGAATTCCTCCACGCCCTCGATGCTGAAGCCTTCGTACCGGAACCGCTCTCCCTCCTGGACAGGAATCGTAATGTAATACTGAAAGAACGTCTTGCGGAAACCCGGCAGCCAGCCGCGGGGACCTTGGACGATTTCTATACTCGGGTCTTCCGCCCGGGCAAAGATGTAGCCTGCCCTGCGATACTCAGTCAGCAGATTGGTCTGGATGTCGTACTCCAGTTTCTCTTCAATGTATTTGTCCAGCCCCCTGAAGACGGAGCCCAGTCCCCGCTCTTTGGTCAATTCCAGAGCGTCACGCAACTCGTCATCCTGAAAAACCGTGTTGCCCTCGAAATCGATCCGCCCGATGCGAACCTTGGGCCCCTCTTCAATGGTGAAAATGAGGCGGACCGCATTTGAAGTGACAGGGCGGACCTCGACCGAAGCTCGGCCCAACGGACGTCCTTTCTCTTGCAGCAGCAGTCGGATGGCCTGCAAGGCCTTGGGAATCTCCGATTCGTAAAACGGCGAGTTCACCCTTAGGTTCACCCGCATTTCGCCGAACCTGTCCACCACTTCTGATTCGTCGAACGACTCCGCGCCCTGAAAACTGACTGCACTGATCAGAGGGTATTCCGTGACCTCGAACGTGACGATCATTCCGGTGCTACCCTCCTCGGCCTTCAGCGTGACGTCTTTAAAGAGCCTGGTCTCCAGCAATCTGTTGTAATCGCGCTGCAACTGCTCAGCATCATAGGGCTCCCCGGCCTGGCTTTCGATGTAAAAATGAACGGTGCTGACCGGAACTCGCTGATTACCGGCGATGCGAATTTCTTGGATTGCCTGAGGGGCCAGCAGGCTCATCACCAGGATCGAGCAGAGGAGCATCCTTCCTCAATTTAACATGGTTGTGGGGTTCATTCGCGTGATCCGCTTGATTCATTGGCCCAGACCCTTCTCCACAAAACTTTGCGGTATAGTGCTAAGGATGACCAGATCGAGTCTTGCCATCGGCACCGCTGTTTCGATCCTGGCCCTGGCAATCGTGTTTTTTTTCACCGGCGACGTGGAGATCGACCGCAGTCGGGGCTCAGAGGAGTTAGCGAGCAGCGACCCCGCTTCTGCCCCACCGGATGGTCTGGACCGCCTGAAGCGTTCCGGCAGGCCGGGAGTGGGGGCCATCGATCCTGAAATGCTGGAATCCTTGTCGGACCCTCTGGACCGGCAAGCCGATAAACGCCAGGCGCCTGTGGAGGCGACTCAGGTGCAAGTGCTTGTCCTGGAGGAGGAAACCAGCCGTCCCGTAGAAGGCGCTCAGGTGACCATTACAGGTCCTTTCAGCCAGGGTCTTGGCAAGCGGAGTACGGACAGCAGCGGGCGAGCCTTTTTCGACCTATACCCGGGCAGCTACAGCATCCTGGCCGCTCACCCGGACAGGCTGGAAGCGCAGACCACGCTCGAGATCGAAACCTCCGGGTCAGAGGTCCCCCAGCTTCAGAAGACGATCCGGCTGCCGGAAAAGATCCTGGTGCAGGGGACGGTCCGAAACCAGCACGGGCAGGCTGTCGAAGACGCTTCGGTGGTCTTCTTGCCCCCTTCTCGCACCTCCGGCCTTCGTCCGCGTTCGGTCAACACCAGAGCCGATGGGTCATATCAGGCTTTTCTGGAGAAGGGGACGTATCGCGTAAGGGCCCGCAGGACCTCTCATGCTCCCCTGGAAAGGGATTTTACAGTGACCGGTCCAAGCGTTCTTGATTTGAAACTGGTTCAGGAGAAACCGCTCGTGCGCTTTTCGGGACGAGTTGTGGACACTCAAGGGAAAGCGGTTCAGGGAGCTTCGGTGAGAATTTCCAGCCGCGGCGGCGAAGCAGGCCCATTGACGAAAGGCGCGAGCACTGATTCAGAGGGCCGCTTCCTCATCGAGCTCGAACCCAGTGAGGAAGTCAATGTGCGAATTGTCGAGCGTGGGTACGAGAACTTGAGCAGGCGGATCGACCTGTCAACCGATGGGGAGGAGACCTTTACGCTCAAGGGATTCCCGGTCTTCAGCGTCATCGTCTCTGACAGCCAGGGAAACAGGCTGGCCAACCCCCGGATCGAAGGCCAGTCGGCTAACCGGCGCAAGGTCCTGATCAAGGATTCGCAGGACGGACGTTACTACGCCACGCAATACCCGTTTAAGATTTGGGCCGAGGCTCTGGGCCAGGGACTGGGAATCACTTCTGAAGTGATGATTGAGAAATATCAGCCGGAAATTCACCTCAGCATGGCAGCGGGAGGCAGTCTGGAGGGCTATGTCCTGGATTCTTACGGGCTGCCGGTCCGGAATTTCACGATTTCCTTGCAGCAAGCCCGCCCAGGCTCCGAACCCGCCCCCCGTCACAGCGCGAGGATCAACTCCGCCGACGGTACATTTGCCTTTCAAAATCTCCCTCCCGGCCGCTTCGATCTTTACGTCATCGCCCCCTCACTTGAGCCCTACCACCGCGAAGTCACGATTCTCGAAGGAAAAACGACCTCTCTGGAAGCGGCTTTGCTCGATTCCCCGTAGTGTCAACAGCAAATTAAAATGACCGGTTTTTATAGTAAATGAAATGTCCGGTCGGTCTTGGTTGAATGAGACGAACCTCCCCGTGAGGATCATCGCAGCTGTCTGCTTCCTCCCAGCCAAGCGTGCTTGGCTGCCCGGAAAGGCGCAACAGGATCTGATCGTGGTCTTCGACGATGTGCCAACAGCGAGGTCTATTACGCTCAGTTAGTCCCAGAAGAGAGTACCGCGACGGTTAAAGCTAAAGCCCTCGGTTATCATCTGGTTCCCTTGCAGGTTGTTTAATGTTCCTTAGGAGGAGATCGGTTTGTCCCATTCGTCGGGCTGCGAACCGTCAATCGCTCAGAGGATTACCCGTAAGAAGTAATTCTGCGTACACACGTACACAATAGAAGCGAAAAGGGCGAGTCAGCGTCGCCCTTTTCAGGGGCACTTGTGAAGCCAGAAAATCCGTCTTATCTCTCCGTACTTCCTACTGGCAAGCTAGAGATAGGTAGTCCGTCTTTTGTTCGAATGACAACCAGCGCAATAGCCCGGTCGCTTGAAACACAAATGTTGCCCTGGAAGTCTCCCTGCAAAACTTCCGGAAAGGTCTCGCCCAGGAATTTTGCCCTGTGCTCTCCCGGTCCCAATTGGATTTCTTCGACTCTAATCGATTGGCCGGATTCCGGGAGGAGAAGAACAAAAAGCTGGGCTGCTTCCGATGAAGTATTCACTAAAGCCAAGCCGCTATCGATGTCCTCATCAGCTATCCTATGGACGGCGCCAGATGACAATATCTTACCGGAGCTGGAGCCTA
>JBOGJG010000283.1:0-1171 GCA_050747825.1 Acidobacteriota bacterium
CCTGCGCTCCGCGGAGAGATCAGCACAAACAAGGCACGTAAGACAGAGAGTTTGCAGTATTTGAGTCTTCATTCCAGGCCCCGCTAATTCTTTGTGCAATGAAAATGATCACCCTCGTCGATAAAGCTGCTGCAGTTTTGCATTACAGCCGATTCTAAGATGTCTTTACCCTTCTGACTAATTGCTACTTCCGCGCCATCACGAAAAACCCGAAAGGGCAAGTCCACATTCTTGCCGGCCCGGTGCGAAACATGGCCCGGATCGGCCGTCCAAACGGTGGCGTTCGGGACTTCAAACAGCCCGCCCCATAGTAGGCTCTGGTCGTTCACAACCATTTTTTCCTGAGGATCCTGGTCCTTTCCCCAATCATTCCAGAACTTGTCGGCCGCGGCGACAATGGCACTATGGAGGCTGGATGTACCGTAGTGGTAATCGCCGTTGTTGTGCCGGGAATCAACCCTGCGCTGATAATAAGTGCTCCCCGCTCCGAGCTCCTGCAGGTCGTATTTCACATCGATGTCGTGGGTGTCGACGGCGGTCTGTCCTTGAAAATCCGCCTTCACGATGTATTGGCCCGCGATTCCCCGGGCCGTGTTGTTGTTCCCCATGGAAGGTCGGAATTCGGTGGCGAAGGACGAAGAGCTGACCGTAAAGGTCTGCACGTCCGACCAAGTTGTCCCCTTCTTGAGCCGGGGCACCGGTCGTTCGGCCGTGGGGCTTTCGTGGCTGTGACCGCCACTGGCGAGTTCCCGTACTTCCGCCCGTAGGACAACGTTGACCGGCGACGAGGGTGTTCTGCCCATCTGAACCGTCAGTGGAAGTGACGGCGGATCAGTGCCTTCTCCGGGCTCACTCTCCCCACTCCCGCCTATCTGTATATTGAAGACTTCAGCGCCCGCGCCTACAGCAATAGCGACGACTATGGCCACGCACGCCGCATCGTACGCCACGGTTTCCTGCCAGCCGGCCTGGATGCCCGTGCTGCCCGCGCCGACGCAGTTCAGCCATCCAGTCTGATCGGTCGTAATCACCGATGTATCATCAGAGGACCAAGTGCTATCATAGGTCTGGTCATAGGGACCAAAGATCGCCTGCGTGCAGTTGTCTTTCATTCGCTTGAAGGGAGTAAAAAGCCGTCCCTGATTGCCGATAATTTCTATGGCCGAGCCCG
>JBOGJG010000284.1:0-3346 GCA_050747825.1 Acidobacteriota bacterium
CGGGCTCGGCCATAGAAATTATCGGCAATCAGGGACGGCTTTTTACTCCCTTCAAGCGAATGAAAGACAACTGCACGCAGGCGATCTTTGGTCCCTATGACCAGACCTATGATAGCACTTGGTCCTCCGGCGATACATCGGTGATTACGACCGATCAGACTGGATGGCTGAACTGCGTCGGCGCGGGCAGCACGGGCATCCAGGCCGGCTGGCAGGAAACCGTGGCGTACGATGCGGCGTGCGTGGCTATTGTAGTCACTATTGCAGTCGGCGGGGGGATTGACGTGTGCGACCTCGAAATTGTTTCCCCGGCCAATGGCCAGATCCTCTCGCTGGGAAGCGATTACCGCACCGCACAGGTCCCTTTAAGAGCGGAATCCAATTGTAGCGCTACTGTATCTTGGACTTTGGACTTCAGCTATACGACGAGCGGTAACAGAGGACCCTTCTCGACCAGGCGAACAGCCACTTCTGCGACCAATCAGACAATAAACTTCAGCACGAACTCTGAAGGCGGCCAAGTAAACATAACAGCCAGAATTACAGTCGCCGGACAAACAATCACTACAACAAAAAGTGCGTTCGTAGTAGGAGTGGCAATTCCAGATAACACTATCACGGAGCGACTGGACACAATCTATGATGGAGCGAGAACTCGACTTATGACGGGGATCGCGGCTAAGGAAAGCTCATACCGCCAATTTCACAACATTCTTCTGTACGGAAGTGTCGACCGGTGGCCTGTTGAAAGCTTTGACGGTGGAAGTCATATCGGCCTCATGATGGTGGTTACAAACATGTCACGAGCCTACAATTGGGAAACCAATACTCAAGATGGCAGAGATCTCTTCGTGGCCGAAAAGCTCGTATTTTCTGGTAATTACGTAAATCAGGTCAGGCAAAGTCATCCTAATTTGCGCGACCTTTCTGCGGCTGAACATGAGATGAACGCCCTTGTCTTCTATGGGCCCCATGCCTCGGCCACGCAACATTATTATGAGCCAAATAGCAGCTTCACAGACTGGATAGTCAACACTGCGGGCAACCCTGACGGAGTGGCATATGCTGATGACGTCATTAGTCTAATGCGCTGAGGTAATTCCCCATGAAAGAAATAAACGTTTGCTCCAGAGTTTGCCGGATCGCGATTGCCCTAGTAGTCCCGTTTTGGTGTGTTGTGCTGGCTGCAGCGAAGGAACCCACAATCCTTAGGAGCGGATTGGATATCCAGTGGCCCCAAACAGTACATGAAGCCCACAAAACTAATCAAATGAGTACGGCCGAAGTGGAAGCATTCGTGAACTCCCTCCTCAGTGAGTATCCTGGACCCCGAGCAAAGATTAGCCAATTCCGATTCAGTCCGTTAGAACAGTCAGGAATCCACTTGGTCGCCACGACTGATTTTAGTGGCAGGGAACAATACTTCCAAATACTTGTGATATCGCCTTATGATGGCTCATCTTTCAGATATTTTGAACTTTCATCTGCTCCTCCACACTTTTTGCCGACCGAGGTGATTGATATAGACGGTGATGGCATATACGAATTGGTCTTAAGAGAGCTGGTCGGCGACTACCAAGGGGCCGAGACTCTCCCCGTTTTTTGGTTCTCGATTCATCGGTTTCAAGATGGAAAAATCGTTGATGTGAGTCCGGAATACAAAGAGTACTATCTTCAGACCTTGCTGCCGAAGCTGGCTTTCGAATTGAGGATCGCTTCAGAATTGGCCGCACAGAATTCCGAATACCAGTATCTGTTCGCTGCACAGAGTTTTATTCGTTCAAAATTTCGCAGAAGAATTCTAGGCGAGTTGAAAGCGGGTTTCAAAGAGGCTGTGAACTGGAGTAAATCGGAGGACATCAGAATACAGTTCCTTTCAATCAAAGCCCTGGAAGAAATCGGAGATCCGGAGTCAATATCCATACTCACGGAACTCTCCACTTCCGAGGAGCAGCGAGTAGCAACACGATCGAATCGCGCGCTGGCCAGGCTGCGATAAGGCATGAATGGAGAAATAGGAGAAATAGGGGACGGAAGTGTTTTCTCTCTTCTCTGTTTCAGGGGAGGGAACCGCGGACGGAAGTCTTTCTCATCCTCTCTTCGGGCATCGAGCCGCTCTGCTCCTGCAAAGGCGGGCTGAACGGGGCGATGACGCGGTAAATAAAGGGGACGGAAGTCTTTCGAATACCAGTTGATTGGTGCGAACGGGGTGAAGCTCCAAGGTCGGAGGCAATAGTTGCTGATCTTTCTTTTGATGCATCTTGGTTTGCGCTGTCCGCGGCTGGAGATAACGGGCTAGACACAGCATCCCCACCGACAAACGGGCCAGCACCTTCCGAGCCAGCGAGATCTCGCCGGTGTCATAGCTTCCCAGGCGAGTTCCGATCAGAACGTGAGTTCCACTCTCCACCAGGGAGACCAGGCGAATCTGGGGGTAGGCACTGTGCCCCCGACTGGCGCCGCGCCGGCCGAAGGCCTCCTGATTCGACCTCTTGTCGGCCAGGTGCGAAATGACTTCCGTCCCCTGTTCCTCCTCCTGTTCCTCCTGTTCCTTCCCGTCCCCTGTTCCTTCCCGTACGCCCGTGGCCGGCATTCGGTCCCCGGCAGGGGGCATTCAGGCTGCTCCCTGCCGGGTTTTCATGGACAACCTCCGACACCTGGCCGGCGCCATCATCCTTCAGGCGATCGATGATGCCCAGCTCACATCACCCGCTGGCGACGAGGCCCGGAGCTGGCTGCTTCAGGATGACGACGGCTTCGCCTTCTGGTGCACGGTTCTTGGGTACGACGTGGAGACGATCCGCACGGCTCTGACGGCCCAGATCGGGACACGCCGGCGGATCGACCGAGCCGCCATCGTTCAGTTTTTCTGGCAGCATCCCGGCCTTTCCAACCGGGAGATCGGCCGGCGGCTGCGAGTCGGCTATGAGCGGGTGAGGCAGACGCGGCTGAGTCTTTGAGCAGGAGGCCCGGGCGAGGCAGATTGCCCTGGCTGGCACCAGGCCCAATTCAGATTCAGACCTTCGGCAAAAAGTTGCCGAAGGTAAAAAAGAGGAGAACCGACCCCGAACCGAAGCCGCCAGGCTCGTCGGCACGAACAGCCAATATCCCCGGCGAGCGGTTCAAGGAGGCCGCCAGACAGTCACAGGGCCGTGGCAGAATGGATCGCGATCAATTCCATGCGTTCTCTAAGACGACTGGCCGGCGCCGTCATTCTTTCCTGGCCCTCTTTCAGGACCACCACAGATCGGCAGAGGGCCTTTGCCTCCAAATAGCAGCAGTGGTTACAGCCAGAGCGGCCGCCGCGGACGTGATCGGATCATTCGTAATCGACCTTGAACAGTTG
>JBOGJG010000285.1:0-38321 GCA_050747825.1 Acidobacteriota bacterium
GGCTCGCTGCGCTCGCCGTGGTGAGTCGCAGTCAACCAAGCTAATCGAAACGGTCGTTATAGTTTCTGAGACCCAGTACGTAACCCGCCACCCGCCACCGCGAGCGCAGCGAGCCCGCCACCGCGAGCGCAGCGAGCCCGCCACCCGCCACCGCGAGCGCAGCGAGCCCGCCACCTGCCACTTACTCCTCGTAAATCGTGTCGGCGAAGCTGCGGCCGGACGGGATCATGGGCAGGACGTGCTCGGTGAAGGGTACGATTACGTCCAGCAGGTAGGGCGAGTCTGCGGCCAACATTTCCTCCAGGGCCTCGGGGACTTCTTCTTTCCGGGTAATCCGGCGCGCGGGAACGTTGAAGCCCCTGGCGATTGACACAAAATCGGGATATATCGCCTTGGGGTCGCGCGGATCGCCGATGAAGGTATGGGCCCGATTGCTTTCATAAAACCGATCTTCCCACTGAACGACCATTCCCAGGTGCTGGTTGTTGAGAATGAGCGCCTTGGCGGCAATGTTCTCGGCATAGGCAGTCGCCAGTTCCTGGATGTTCATGACAAAACTGCCGTCTCCATCGATATCGATCACGTGCCAGTCCGGACGTCCCAGCTTGGCTCCCAGGGCAGCCGGATAACCGAAACCCATGGCTCCCAGCCCGGCCGAAGTGAGCATCGTGCGTGGATAGATGAACTTGAAATACTGAGCGGCCCACATCTGATGTTGTCCCACGCCGGTGGTGATAAGCGCCTTTCCCTGGGTCTTCTCCGAGAGCTGTTCCAGGACATATTGGGGCCGGATGTGATCTCCGTCGGTGCGGTATCGAAAAGGCTTGCTTTGCCTAACGTCCAACAACTCCCTGACCCAATCCGAGTAGTCCTTCGTCTCCAGCTTGATTTCATTGAGCTGCTCGAGCGCATAGCGCAGGTCGCTGGTCACCGGAACATGCGCGACCTTAATCTTGTTGATTTCAGACGAGTCCACATCGACGTGAACGATTTCTCCGTGCTTGGCAAAGTCTTCGACTTTGCCGGTGACCCGATCGTCGAAGCGGACACCGAAGGCCAGCAGCAGGTCGGCATGTGCCACTGCATAATTGGCGTAAACGGCCCCGTGCATCCCCAGCATGTCAAAGCAAAGCGGGTGCGTGGCCGGCACCGAGCCCAGTCCCAGCACAGTGGTGACGATCGGGATTCCGGTCTTATCCACAAACCGGCGCAGAGCTTCCGAGGCGTTGCCGCAAATGACACCGTTGCCGGCGTAAATAATCGGCTTGCGCGCCTTTCGAATGGCCCTGACGATTTGCTCAATCTCGCGGACACCGGCCTGCACGTTCGGACGGTAGCTTCGCAGCTTCACATCTCTGGGCCACTCCGGGACACAGGAGGACTGCTGAACATCTTTGGGGATGTCAACCAGTACGGGACCAGGACGTCCCGTGGAAGCAATATGGAAGGCTTCTTTAATCACCCGGGGCAGGTCCTCGACATGCTGCACCAGGTAGTTGTGCTTGGTGATGGGACGCGTCACTCCGACAATGTCGGTTTCCTGAAAAGCGTCTTTGCCGATCATCGCCTGGGGAACCTGGCCGGTAATCGCCACCAAAGGCACCGAGTCCATCTTGGCGTCGGCGATTCCAGTGATGAGGTTGGTGGCGCCTGGTCCGGAAGTGGCGAGTACGACTCCTACCTTTCCGGTGGCCTTGGCGTATCCCTCGGCGGCAAACACCGCGCCCTGCTCGTGGCGAGGCAGCACAACCCGAAGATTGCGCTCGCTACCGACGCGAGTGAGTGCCTGATGAATTTCCATGGAGGCCCCCCCGGGATATCCGAAAATCACCTCGACTCCCTCACGGATGAGGGCTTCGACCACGATTTGGGACCCCTTCAAAACGTCTTTTCCGGTCCCGACTTCTGCTCTCATGGTCCCTTATATTACACTACCGCGAATGAAAATCTCGTCGGTCAGCTCCTGTGTCATCGAGGCGAACTACGACTGGACTATTATCAAGGTAATTACGGACGAAGGAATCACGGGATATGGCGAGGCTTTTTTCGCCCCCGGTTTGAGCTCCACGATTCGAGAATTTCGTCCCATTCTGGAAGGGGAAGATCCCCGTGATATCGATCGGCTGTGCCGAAAGATGAGAACCTCCGGTATGGCAGCCGGCGCCTGGGGCATGGTCCATCATGCCGTCTCCGGCATTGAGGCGGCCCTGCTGGACATCCTGGGGAAGAAGTTTGGTATTCCTCTTTATCAGTTCCTGGGCGGCAAGTATCGATCCAGAGTTCGGATATACGCGGACTGCCATGGCGGCTCTGGTCTGGAAAGCCTTTCTCCGGTATTGATCCCCAGATCGCCATCCTGGGCCAAGTCGGAAGAGGAACTGACTGCCGGCCGGAATACGCGGGAATCACAAGCCGTGGATCTTCGCATGAAATACCATGGAGTGGCCGGTGAGTGCGAGATCTTCGAGCCCCAACAATATGCGCAGCGGGCCCGCGAGATGGCAGAGCGCGGATTCACCGCCCTCAAATTTGACGTCGATGTCCCCAACCCCTATTCGCTCGATGAATACAACCGCGCTTTAACCTCCCGCGAAATCGAATACATGGCAAGTCTGGCCAGGGCCGCCGGCGAAGCAGTGGGGGATGAGGTCGAAGTGGCGATTGACTGCCACTGGAATTTCAATGTCAATGACATCCTACGTTTTGCCTGGGAATGCGAAGATCTTGACCTGCTCTGGCTGGAAGATCCCATCCCCCCGGAAAATGTGAGCGCTCTGCGCCAGGTCACGCAGTCTACGCGGACGCCCATCGCCAGCGGTGAAAATCACTATGGCCGCCAGCAGTTTCGTGACCTGCTGGAGGCTGAGGCCCTCAATATCGCCGCGCCCGACCTGCAGAAAGTGGGCGGACTTCTGGAAGGCCGGCGCATTGCCGACCTGGCCGATATGCATTACGTCAATATTGCGCCCCATAATATTTCCAGCCCTATCGGCACCATGGCTTCCGTACATTTCTGTGCCGCCATTCCCAATTTTCTGTGCCTGGAGTGGCACGCCGCCAGCGTTCCCTTCTTCGACAAGCTGGTCAAGGCGGGCGAGGGTCCCTTGATTCAGGACGGCTACATCACAGTACCCGAGCGGCCGGGGCTGGGAATCGAGCTGGACGAAGAGGTGGCCTACGAGTACCGTAAGAGATCGGAGGCGTTCTTTGAGTGAGTTGCGGCTGAAAGACAAAAACACCATCATCACCGGAGCCGCAGTGGGAATCGGCGCCAGCTCGGCCCGACTGTTCGCCGCCCAAGGAGCGGCCGTGGTAGCGGTCGATCTCGACGAAGACCGCGTTCAGAGCGTCGCCCGGTCCATCCAGGAGCAAGGCTTTCGGTGCCACGCCCTAAGAGCCGACGTTTCCAGGGAAGAGGATTGCCGAAAGGTTATTGAGTGGAGCTCACGGGAATTGGGAAGCCTGGAAGTGCTCTTCAACAATGCGGGGGTGGTTCACCAGGGCCGTCTGATTGACGCCAGCGAAGAGGACTGGAAGCAGGCCCTGGACGTCAACGTCAAGAGCATGTTCTGGATGTGCAAGTACGCGGTCCCGCTAATGCTGCGCGGCAAGGCCGGCAGCATCGTGAATATGTCCTCGGTGGCGGGAGTGGCGGGCATACTGGAGCGCGGTGTTTATTCGGTTTCCAAAGCCGCGGCTGTCGGCCTGACGCTAAGCCTGGCCATGGATCATGTGAAAGACGGCATCCGCGCCAACTGCATCTGTCCGGCCACGGTGGATACGCCCTCTCTGCGCGCACGAATAGCCATGGCCGAGAACCCCGAGAAGGCGCGGGTAGCCTTTCTGGCCCGCCAGCCTATGGGGCGAATCGGCACCCCCGAAGAGATTGCGGCTCTCGCTCTCTATCTCGCTTCCGATGAGTCCGCCTATATGACCGGGCAGGCCCTGGTCGTGGACGGGGGCATGAAGCTGTGAGGGTTTTCCCCCAGTATGCATTTTTTAGCGTATAATATGCATTTTTTTAACTTGACACTGAACTGAAACCGCTGTTACTGTTGGTTCGCCTAGGCTCTTAAGGAGATGTATGTTCAAAGCGTTATCTCACTTCTTTTTGAACGGTCTTGATTTTTCTAATCGTCCTTCTAATCGTCCGAATCGTCCGATGGAGGGCAATATGCACACCGTATATCTCAGACGGATTTTACTCGGTCTCTTTGTTTTCCTAGCCGCGACATACATGTCGGAGGCCCTGCTGGCCCAGACCGCCTCTCTGCAGGGGACCGTCCTCGATCCGCAGGAGCGGGCAGTTCCCGGCGCCGACGTGACGCTCATCCAGGCGGAGACGGGCACCGAGCGGGTCACGGTCAGTGACGATCAGGGCGGCTTCGTTTTTGCGCAGGTCACTCCCGGGGCTTACAGCCTGAGAGCCGAGCTGCCCGGGTTTAAGACGGTAGTCACTGAAAATGTCAACTTGCGAGTGGATACGGCGACCACCATCGATGTGCAATTCACCGAACTGGGCCAGGTTTCAGAGATCGTGACAGTGACGGGTGAAGCGGAACTGCTGAATAAGACAGATGCCACCATCGGAAATGTCCTGACTCCAACGCAAATCAGCCGCCTTCCTTTAGAAAATCGGAATGTAGCTAATTTGCTTAGTCTGCAACCCGCAATTACGCGAGAGGGTTATGTGGCGGGGGCGCGTTCAGACCAGTCTAATCTGACGCTGGACGGTATTGACGTCAATGAGCAGCAGACGGGAGCGCTCACGACGGTGCTGCGTGTCACGCCCGCTTCCGTCCAGGAATTTCGAGTGACGACCGCCAATCCGAATGCCACTCATGGGCGCTCCGCAGGGGCTCAAATTTCATTTGTTACCAAGAGTGGAACGAACGATTTTCACGGCGGGCTCTACTACAGTCATCGAAATACGGCTACCACAGCCAATAATTTTTTTAACAATCGAGTCGAAGGAGATCCGGACAATGACGGCGAGCCCGGTCTTGCTCGTCCGGCCCTGCTTCGCCACCTGTTCGGCGGCTCGGTAGGCGGACCCATTAGTCAGGATAAAGTCTTTTTCTTTTTTAACTACGAAGGCCGCAAGGATCGAAAGCAGGAGAGCGTTCTGCGTTTCGTGCCTTTGCCCAGCTTGGGACAGGGTCAGGTCAAATACGAAAATACTTCCGGGGAGATCGTCACACTTGGTCCGGATGAACTGAATGCGATTTATCCAGTGGGCGTTAACCCGCTGGCTATCGAAGCATTGGCGGCGGCGGCGGCACGTTATCCGGCTAATGACACGGGCGAGGGAGATGGACTCAATACCGGTGGCTTCCGCTTTAATGCCCCGTTGCCTTTGGACTGGAACACTTACACGGCCAAAATTGATTTCAATTTGAGCAGCGAGCATCAGTTCTTCGTCCGGGGCAACTATCAGTGGGACCACGAATCCTTTGCCCCGCAGTTTCCGGATACTCCGGCGCCCACCTTCTGGAACCATCCTGCGGGAGTGGCCGCCGTTCATACCTGGACGCCGGCTTCAAATGTCGTCAACCAGTTCCGCTACGGCCTTACCCGCCAGGCTTTTTCGTCGCAGGGAGATTCGGACCAGAACCTGATTTTTTTCCGATTCGTGTTTGAGCCGCTGGATTTCTCGAGAACTCTCAGCCGGGTCACGCCCGTTCATAATTTCGTTAACGATCTTTCGTGGGTAAAGGGAAAACACAGCTTGCAGTTGGGCACCAACATTCGCGTGATTCGAAATCAGAGGGACTCATTCTCTAATTCCTATGATGAAGCCGTCACCAATCCTTCCTTCTACGATTTTTCAGGTGCCGTCGTATCCGATCCCATAGCGGATCTGGCGCCCGGCAGTGTGTCCGTCTACCAGAATGCGGCTACGGCGGTCATCGGCCGATTTTCGCAGTATTCCGGCAATTACAATTTCGGGGCCGACGGCTCTCTGCTGGCGCCGGGAATATCCACCGCACGAGAATTTGCTACGGAGGAATATGAGTTTTACCTCCAGGACACCTGGAGAGTGCGCCAGGATCTCACCTTCACTTACGGCTTACGCTTTGGCTACTCCGCTCCGGTTTACGAGAGCAGCGGCTTCCAGGTCAAGCCGACCACCAGCCTGGGAAGATATTTCGAACAGCGAGTGGCCAGCTCTGAACAGGGAACTCCCTTTAACGATTTGATCACGGTCGATCGCGCCGGACCTTTTTACGATAGCCCGGGCTGGTACGAAAGCGAGTGGGATTTTGCTCCGCGCCTTGCGGCCGCCTGGAGCCCCAGCGCCGACAGCGGCTTCTTGAGAGCTTTGTTGGGTGATTCAGGCCAGACCGTAATCCGAGGCGGATTTGCCATGCTCTACGATCGAATCGGCAGTGCCCTGGCGGTGAGTTACGATCTGAACAATGCCCTTGGATTTTCCTCCTCGGAGACCATTTCAGCCAACACCTTCAATGTCACCGATCGGCCGGCGCCGCCGTTCACCGGATTTGGCCAGGACGTGCGCTCGCTTCCGGGATTAAATGTGCCCGATAGCCTCGTTTTTCCTCTGACAGTCCCCGACGACGAGGCTCAGCGCATTGAAATCGCACTGGACGACACTTTAACTTCTCCGGTCAATTACAATTGGGATGTGTCCTGGGGACGCGAACTGCCGGGTGGCCTTTTCTTTGAAGCCTCTTACCTCGGCCGCGCCGCTCGCGACCTGATGGCTACGCGCGACATCATGGCCCTCAACAACCTGGTCGATCCTCAGTCGGGCATGGACTGGTATACGGCGGCCGGTGAACTGGCGCAGTTGCGATTGGCCGATACTCCGTTTCAGGATGTCCCCTCACTACCTTTCTTCGAAAATCTCTTTCCCGAAATGTTTCCTTTTGGAAACGCGGTTTGTGGATACGAAGGGGAACTCAGTTCCACCCAGCAGACCTACTGCTTGGTTTCGCGGGTAGACGGTCTGGACATTCTGGATTGGACGTTCGTGCAGCTCCTTATAGATGATGATGGGATCGCCCCAAATATGTTCTTCCATCCTCAGTACGCGGCGCTGGCCGCCTGGAGCACGGTTGCCTACTCAGATTACCATGCCGGCGCTTTCACTCTTCGTGAGCGCTTCGGCCAAGATCTCACTGTAGATTTCAACTACACGTTGAGTAAATCCATGGACAACGCCTCCGGATTACAGAACTCCGCTTTCTACAGTGCGATTATTCTGAATCCGCTGCGCCCGGACGACAATTATGCCGAGTCCGATTTCGATGTCCGCCATCTCATTAACGCCAACTGGTACTGGCACCTGCCCTTCGGCCGTGGACAGGCCCTCTTGCCTGACATTCACCCGGGCCTTGATGCGCTGCTGGGCGGGTGGGAATTCACAGGGATCTTGCGCTGGAATTCGGGACTTCCGGAGTTTAATCCTTTTGATCGTGCCCAATGGGCAACCAACTGGAACGTCCAGAGCAACGGTGTGAGGGTACGCGACCCGCGGGCCAATCCCAATAAAAGCGGCGACAATCCTAATTTCTGGGACGATCCGACCTTCGCCTACCAGAGCTATCGCAACGCGCTGCCTGGAGAAACCGGTGATCGAAACGTCCTGCGCCGGCAGGGATTTGTTTCAGTGGATTTCGGATTGGCGAAAAGCTTCAGAATGCCCTACGCAGAAGATCACACCCTGAGATTTCGCTGGGAGATTTTCAATGTGACGAACACTCAGCGGTTGGGCGACATCCTGGGCACCCGTAACGGCCTGGGCCTGGGGATCGATCCGCAGGATGGCGAACCCCCGCCGACCTTCGGCAACATCAACGAGATCCAGGGCACGCCGCGCCTCATGCAGCTCGGCCTCAGCTATAATTTCTAGCTCTGCCCAGCCATTCAGTTGCGTGGCTCAGGCTTTTCGATACGGCTGATGGTCTGGCGGGCCCAGTCCGCATTTCGCCCCTGGGGTTGTGAAGCCAGGTAGCGCTTCAGGTGGGGCACGGCTTGGTCGTTAAGATTCACACCCAGATAGCATTGGGCCATGCGCAAATGTAATTGATGGTCAGTGGGCCGTCTCTGGGAGGCGTCCTGGAACATTTTTAAGGCCAGGACGAACTGCCCCAGGGCGCGGTATGACTCACCCAGAATCACCATCGTCTCGGCATTATCGGGCTCCAGGTCCAGAGCTTTCCGGAGCGGCTGCAGGCTCCGCTCGAAAGCCAATTCTTGCAGGTGAATGACTCCGAGATTGCGGTAGCTGACCGCGTATTCCGGCTTTAAGCTGATCGACTTCTCCAGCGCCTGGACGGCCTGCTCCCGTTGTCCAAGGTGCAGGTACTGAACGGCCAGACTATTATAAGCCAGGTAAAAATCGGGATGAATCTCCAGCGACTTCTCGAGGTGTTTTATGGCCTTATCGTAATTCTGCTCCTGGCCCTCCTTCTCCGCTTTCTCCATTTCATCCATGGCTTTTTGGGGTACTGCCAGGATATCAGCAGGCACAGTATGTTGCCCCATGCCGGGAAGGCCCGCTTTGCGGATTTCTTCCTCCAACAACTTTTCCACGTGCATCACCACGTGCGTGTCCATCTGCCCGAAGGTTCCTCCTTCTATTCTGACCTGCTGCTCGACGGGCTCAAATCCGGGACAGTCCAGCCTGAGAGTGTATTCACCTGGGGGAACTCCCCTGAACTCAAAAGTGCCTTCATCTCGAACCACTTCCATCGCCCGATATCCCGAACTCCACCCAGTCAGATCCACTCTGGAGATATTGGGGATCTCGCGAACACCGATCGGCATCAATACCCGGCCCCGAATCGTGCCGGCGCGCTCGAAGCCGCGTTGCCGATCCTCGCTCCGTTCTCGCTCCGGGGGCGGCTGGGGCTGGTCGCCTTCAGAGGGCCGGTCCGGCGTAGTTGAGCCTCCGGAGCCGCCCTGCTGCTGGCCCAGGGCGTTGGGGATAGAGAAAACCAGACACAACAAGACGACACAGGCAAGAAATCGGTTCATTGGACACCTCACTGGACACCTCACTGGACACCTCACTTTGGTGGGCGATTACCCAATTTAGTATACGCTCGGGAGGGGGGATATTTCAAGCTCACTGGCTTTCCCTCTATTTTTCTGAAAGGATATGGGGCGGCGAAAAGGAGGCTGGACGAGACCGTAGATGAAACCCGAACAAAAGGAAATCAAGAAAGGCAGGCAGAGCCGAACTCTCAACCAGGAACGATGGCGCTACATCGTCCAAAAGGTCAACCAGGAAGGCCGCGTCCTCGTGACCGATCTGGCCGGGGAGCTCGATATTTCTCCGGTCACGATTCGCAACGACTTGAAGGTTCTGTCCAGAGAGGGACTTCTGGAGCGCACTCACGGCGGGGCCATCAAGAGCGAATCAGCCTTAATCGATCGCGCGCTGCGGGAAAAAGAAAAGATTCACGCCCAAGAAAAGTCGGCCATTGCCGCCAAGGCGGCCACATACATCCACGAAGGTCAGTCCATTATCCTGGACTCAGGCTCAACCGCCACTAAGATTGCCCGCATGATCAGGGACCGTAAGGACCTGACCGTTATCACCAATGCCGTAAATATCGCTCTGGAGTTACTGGACACCTCGGGCATCGAGGTTATCCTGACCGGCGGCGTCCTTCGCCGAAATTCAGTCTCGCTGGTGGGCCACCTGTCGGAAGTCTCTTTGCATCGCCTGACCGCCGATATCATGTTTATGGGCGTGGACGGCATCGATGCTGAGATCGGCTACACCACTCCCAATCTATCTGAAGCCCGGGTCAATCAGGAAATGATGAAAATCACCCGTGAGATCATCGTGGTCAGTGACTCCAGCAAGTTCGGAAGGAGAAGCCTGGCCGTCATTTGTGAGCCCAGACGGGTGCACCGAATTATTACCGACAGCAAGGTTGATTCGGAGTACGTGAATCAGCTTCAAGCCCTTGATGTCGAGGTTGTTTTAGTTGACACAGATTAACTTCGATTTAAAGAGCCTGTCCGGCGACTCCTGCATGGACACTATCCGGCGCCTTGAGCAAATCGGCATTCGGCTGGCAGGGTCCCCGCAGGAGCAGTCGGCCGCAGACTGGATACAGGAAAAATTCGGTCAAACGGGGCTGTACAATCCTCACCAGCAGAAGTTCCCTTGTCTCACTTTCGGCCACTCCCGTTGTGAGACTTCGATTCTGGTCAGTGGCCAATGGAAGCAGATCGATTCGGAGCCGGCCGCCCATACTCCTTCGACTCCCTCTGATGGAGTCGAAGGTGAGCTGCTCTTCATAGAGAAGATTCCCGAATCGCCACAGGGATGCAAGTCGCTCCTGAAGGGAAAGATAGGAGTGGTGTATTACTCAGCGTTGATGAAGAGGCTGGCCAATTTCCAGAACATCATGCAGGCCGAAGCGCTGGCTCTCTTGATTGTGGACGATCGGATCCCCAACGGCTGGACGGTAGCCATTGGATTCCCCCGCTACTGGGTCGATTTCATTAGCTGCCCGCTGGTGAACATCTCCTACATGGACGCCTGGGAACTGGCCCGTCAGGAGGTTCGCTCCGTCCGGCTGCAAGTGGATGCATTCGTCCGGGAGGCCGCCTCGCAAAATGTGATCGGTGAAATCCGCGGGACAGGGGCGCCTGATGAAGTCATCGTCATCTCCGGGCATCATGACTCGGTGGCCAACAACCCGGGGGTGGACGACAACTGCACGGGAGTGGCGGCCGTTTTGGAACTGGCGCGGATTTTTTCCAAATCAGAGCCTTTACGGACTCTGCGCTTTTTGTCCTTCGGGACGGAGGAGCAACTTTCGGAAGGGGCTCGACATTACGCGCTGACCGCTTCGGACATCGATCACATTCAGTTTGTCCTCAACATCGATAGCATCGGGGCCGTCATGGGACAGACGAGGATTTATTGCAGCGGTCCCGAAGAGCTGCAAGGACTGCTGGAGGAGGTGAATAACGAAACCGGATTTCCGGGCCATATCATTCGGGAGCTTTCTCCCTTCAGCGACCATTTCCCGCTGAATCTGCGGGGCATCCCCGCCGTCTGGTATTATCGCCAGACTTTCAGGGCCGCGCGGCACTACCACCACAGCACGTTAGAGACCCTCGACGTCCTCTCACCTAAAATTCTGGAATCGACCCTTCGCCACCAAGCCGCTTTACTGGATCGGCTGGCCAACCAGACTCCCATCCCCTGCCCTCGCCGGCTGACTGAGGAGCAGAAAAACGAGCTCCAGCGAATGGCTAAGGAATGGTTCGGCGCTTAAAGTCGCCTGCTCAGCGATGAGAGCGGCGTCTGGCCCCACCTCCAGCAGCCTGTGGTAACGCAGCCAACTCCCGCTTGACTCGTGCAATCGAATCTTGATGCTGGTTAGCCTGCGCCTGCGCCAGGAAAGCCTCGAAGCTGGAACGAGCGCGGGCATAATCGCCTGCCTGCTTGTACAGCATTCCCAGATTTATATATGCCTCCAGCAGGCTGGGGTCCAGTTCCAGGGCTCGTTCAAAACGGGCGCGTGCCCCCTGTAGATCGTTCTTCCTTAGAGCCACCCAGCCCAGACTGTTGTGAGCCTGGGAGCTTCGGTCATTGAGCTTCAGCACTACCTGAAGAATCCTCTCCGCTTCGGCAAGCCGGCCGCTCAGCAGGTAAGCCACAGCCAACCGGTTCTGGGTTTCGAGGTCCGTTGGATCGATCTCCACGGCTTTTCGAAAACTGGCGATCGCCAAATCTACGTGCCCTTGTCTCCCGTAAATTCCGGCCAATCGCGCATAAATCTGGTTGGTAGCCGTGCCTCCCTGTTCTATGGCGGCCTGATACACCTGCAGGGCTTGACTGTCTCGACGAGTCTTCTCGTAAGCTTCCCCCAAAAGAAAATAAAGCGAAGGATTGGTGGGATCTTCCTGAAGGGCCTGCCGCAAAAGCTGAAGGCGCCGTTCTGAAGAAAGCGACTTCTGTGTTGAAGTGGACTCTTCAATGAGTTTCAGCACATGAACTCGGTCTTTGGGGTCGATTCCCTCACCGGTGAGTTCAAGCTCGGCCGGGGTTCCGCTGGAAACATAACCCAGCGAGCGAAGCTGTTCTTCAACTTCCCTGTCCAGAGTTCTCAAAGAGACCTGTTCGGAAGCGGCAGAAACGAGTTTTCGAAGCTGTTTCTCCAGATTCCGGGCTTCCAGCGGAAACTGTTCAATGACATTTGTGACTTCTCCCGGATCTCCCCCCAGGTCGTAGAGTTCCGGTTGAGGCGCCCGGATGTACTTCCACTTATTGGTCCGGATGGCCCGCAGTTCGGCCCATCCCATGTTGATTTTCGGGAACAAGCTCTCGGCATATGAATAAGTCGTGTCCACAGGCTGTCCCGAGAAAGCCGGCACCAGGCTGGCGCCCTGGGAGACGGCTGGAGTCTCACCCTGCAGCATATCCAGCAGAGTCGGAAGAAGATCGATCGTCCTCGCCTGGCTCAGCACACGTGTTCCCCTGGGGATGCCGGCGCCGGACATAATCCAGGGAATGCGCAGCGTAGAGTCGTAAAGAAAAACCCCATGGGCATACTCTCCATGTTCCGACAAGCTTTCTCCATGATCGGAAAGTATGGTGACGACAGTTTGCTCGGCTGGGAGCTTCTCGGCCACGGCGCTAAACAGTCTTCCCAGTTCCCGGTCAGTGTAGGCGATTTCCCCATCATAGGGACTCTTCTGATATGCCTTGTTAAAGGGAGCAGGAGGATTGTACGGGGCGTGAGGATCGTAAACGTGGACCCATAGAAAGATGGGATTCTTTCCGGATTGTCCCTGCAACCACTCGACAGCCCGATCCACCACCTGGCCGGCCCTGCGCTCGGGACGGTTGGCGGAAACCGGGTCTCCTGCGGGTTGCGAAATCTGATCGTCATAGGTTTGGAATCCCTGATCCAGGCCGAAAACTCTTCCCAGAACGGCCGAACCTACAAAGGCAGCGGTTTGCCAGCCCTGCTGCTGAAGGATCTCGGCCAGAGTCTCATGCCCGGAATCGAGAATAAAACCTCCTGTAGCACGCACCTGATGCACCGGGGGATAAGTCCCCGTAAACATGCTGGCATGAGAGGGAGGAGTTAGCGGGCTTTGTGCGACGGCGTTTTCAAATAGCGCACCGTTTCTTGCCAGTTGATCCAAGTGGGGCGTTTCGATGTTGGGGTAGCCGTAACATCCGAGGCGATCAGCCCGCAGCGTATCGATGGTCACGACCACGATATTGAGCGGCCGCCAGGGAATTTCCGCACCCGCAGGGCTCGCAGGCCCTTTACAACTTAAAGCCAGACAGAGAAAGGCCGCGAGACAAAGTCCGCGGCCCGTGAAACACATCCCGGTCTTACCAGTCAACCCGGAACGAAAGCTGAATAGTCCGAGGTTCATTTGCTTGCCGGCTCAAATCCTGGAGTCCGGTAACGTTGTTTGGATCTACATCCAACGGATGGTTGAGGAAATTGAAGAAGTCCGCAGTCAAACGCGCGTCGATGTTCTCGCTTATGGCAAAGTGCTTGAAAATTGAGACGTCCAGATTCCAGGCTCCGGGGCCAAGGAAAAACGCTCTGGGACTGGGATTGTAGAGGCTTCCGATGGAAGTAAAGCTAATGGTCCCGTCGGCCAGTTCCTGGGGTAGACGGTTGTCGAAATTGGGTCCGAGCGGGCGAACCGGCCGCTGGCTGCGATCCGCAGGAACCAGGGCTTCCAGGTCGCCCCCCGTGACGTCGGTGGCCTGGCTGGGATCAAAGTCACCTCGGAACCAGAGCCGCTGTCGGCGCCCGAAAATCGTCATCTCGACCATCTCGTCGGGACTCAGGGTGGGATCGCCGAGAACATAGCGGTTACCCAGGTTGACGCTCTTCCAGAGGCCGCTGCGCCACTCTCCGATGGCGGCAATCTGCCAGCCTCCAATGACATGGTTGAGAAATCCTGAGGCATCACCCCATCGCTTTCCACGGCCAAAAGGAAGATCGACGATTCCATTGTAGCGAATGCGGTGAGGAGGCACGTTGGTTGAGTTGAAGTAAACCAGCCGAAGCCTCTCGTCATAACTGAGGCTGGGTGAGCCCATGATCTGATGGACCTCAGGGACCTGTCCTCCCCCGGCCCCGGCGTTAATACTGCTGTTGCCACTGGTAAAACCGCCGGCGTCGGTGGTGCTCAGCGATCTTGAAAATACATAAAACCACTGAAAGGCAAAGCCTTCGGAGTATCTCTTTTCTACCTCAATTTGGGCCGAATGAGTATTGGAGTAGCCGGTACGATTCAGCTCTGTCAGGTTCCACTCGGGATTATCACGCAAAAGTATATCGCGATTTCCGCTGGGCGCCAGTCCGGTGCGGGCTACGTAATTAAATTCCGCCTCCCGGGTGTTGATGCTGGCGCGCTGCTCCAGGTCTCTGCCATGTTCTCCGATGTAGCTGACGCGCAGGGCGGTGTCCTTCATCAATTCGCGCTCCAGGCTCAGGTGCCAGGACTGGGCTCGCGCATCTTTCCAGTTGCGCCCATCCCAGAGCAGACCTCCGCGCGCTCCCGAACTGATGGGCACGATTCCCTCCGTGTCAACCGAAGCCTGGCCCACGAAAAACTCCGGGCCGGGCACGTTTCTGAGAGTATATGTGCCGGATCCGTCTACGTTGTTGGCCTCATTGGTATACCTCAAATTAAGGGGAGGATTGGTTCTGGAAGTCTGTAGGATCTGGGATAGCGGCAAGGGCCAGAAGTATCCTCCGTAGCCGCCCCGCAAGACGGTCTTGTCATCCAGCATAAAGGCTGCGCCCAAGCGCGGGCCGAAGTTATTGTTGTCGGCTCTGAACAGGTTATCGGGGTACCCGATCTCCCGAGCCGTCGTAAAAGTCAATCCTCGGACCTCCCACGAATCCAAAACCGAGGGAGGTATTCCGGTCAGACTGCGGATGTCGTGATCTCCCGGAGTCACGACCTCGAACCGGTCGAAAACGGTCTCCTTGTCGATGGCTGCCAGCCGATTCTGTGCTTCGCTATAGGGCGTCCATTTGTCCCAACGGAGGCCCAGATTTACCGTCAGCCGGGGAGTGAGCTTCCATTTGTCGTTGAAGTAAAGCCCTGACTCCGTCTGGCGGAAATAAAAGAACCCGCGGTTAAACTGGTTGGACAGAAAACTGGGAAGCCCCAGAAGCAAATCTGCGAATCCAGTTCCCGTAAAGGATACGGCTTGATCGCCAATCGGGTCGTACAACGCTGTCCAGCCCCCGCCCCAGTCGTGAGATCCCTGCGCCTGCTGCAGTTCCCGGACATTGTTTCGCTCCGGACGGAGCTTGCCGCCAAACTGAAAGACATGATTACCTTTGATCCAGGTCGTATTGTTCTCAAAGACGACGCCTGTGAGCGCTTCGTCCTTACGGTTGTCGGCATCCCAGTAAGCCCAGGGATATCCGCCGCCGGCATATAAGGTAGGCCATCCCGTGACGCCGAATGGATTGGGCAGCCCCAGTTTCCCTGGATAATCGGTAAAATCAGCGAGGGTTCCGGAGCTCTTATAGGAGCGCTGGACACCCACCAGCAACTCATTGAGGAAGCTGGGAGTGAAGGTTCGCGTGTAGTTAACCGAAACATTGTTGGTCTCGGCGTCCGAGCGGCTTGTGCCCAGACCGGCCGAGGCATCGACCGGATTTCCGAAAACTCCGCCCTCTGTAGCGTTGCCGTCCGTGTTTCGGGTCCACCTGACCGAGAGCCGATCCTGATCCGAAATCACCTGATCTCCTTTAAAGGTGAGATTGTTCACATCCCGCCTGACCGGATAAACCGTCTGAAGATTATTTCCCAGCAAAGGATTCGTGTCGTTGGTGGCCGGGTGGGTCAAGGCCTGCAGTACTTTCGCCATGGGATGGATTCGGCTACTCGGGATAACGTTGTTTGGGAAAGGCTGCCGCACGCCATTGGCATCTGTGGACAAGGGATCATAAAGGATGGTCTGTACACCGTTACTGTCAACTAGGTTGCTCAGATCACCCCCCCACATAGCGGCTGTAGGTACAGCGCTCACGGTGACCCGTTCTTGACGCTGCCTCAGTCCTTCATAAGCAAAAAACCAGAACGTCTTATCCCGGCCATCGTAGAGATCGCCCAGATAGAAAGGCCCGCCGGCAGTAACACCGAATTCATTACGGATCAGCTTGGCAGCGTCGCCCGCGGTTTCTTCGCGCCGACGCGCCCGCAGGTTGGCCCCGTTGTTGCGGTGGGTCTCAAAGACACTGCCGTGGAACCGATTGGTTCCACTACGGGTCACCAGGGTGACCGTAGCCGGCCGGGAATAGCGGGCATCGGAACCGACGGTTTCAATTCGAAATTCCTGAACCGTGTCCAGCCCCGGTTGAATTCTGGCAATACCTCCACCAAAGCGATCTACCAAAGAAATCCCGTCCAGTGAAATCTCCAGAGCGCCGACCTTGAGACCATTGACGCGGGCGCTTCCGCCACCTTCAACACCCGGAGTCAACTCAAAGAGGTTGCTGACCTGGCGGCCGTTTAACGGCAACTGCTGGATGCGCTGCAAATCCTTCACGTCGGCCACTTCCATACTGTCGGTCGTGATCACCGGAGCGACGCCTACTACTTCAATCGTCGTCGCGACCTCCCCGACTTCCATAACCGGATCAACACCCAGATCCTGGCCGACCTGAAGTTCAAACTGAGTCGTCCATCTTTTGAACCCCGGCAATTCCACAGCCAGCGTATAGAGGCCCCGCCGCAAGCCTCCAAAGTAATACACCCCTGCATCTGAGGTTACGGTTCTTTGCGAAACATTCGTTTCCTGATTGGTAATGGTTACGTCGGCCCCGGGAATCACACGCTCATCCGTGTCCGTTATCACCCCTGTGACGACCGCCGTGCCCGACTGGGCTGACAATGTGAACGACAGCGCTGCTTGTGCAACTGCCAGCAGCAACAAGACATAGAGTACATGCATGACTGAATTTTTCTTCATTTTGACCTCGATCATCTTCCTCTCTCCCATTTGGACCACCGCCCATTATTGGACGACTAAGGGGCCCCCCGTTCGGCGCCTAAATTAGACGCCTGATTAGTCAATAAAGTCAAAGAGATTTCCAAAATTTTTTATTTACTTCCGATTGCTGTTGAAATCCGGCAAAAGGGATTCCAAATTCAAGCGGTATTCAGGACGATCCGGGGCCAGGAGAACTGCGGCCTCGTATTCCTCGAGAGCTTCATCTCGTAGACCCAGTCCAAAGTAGATGTTTCCGAGCAGATTACGCAGCTTGGCGTTTGCAGGCCTTATAGCCCTGACCCGCTCGGCATACCGGCGCGCCTCGTGCAGGTCTTTACGCTCGTACCAGTAGGCCGCCATGAGGTAGTTGCCCACCTCCGAATCGGGGACGATTTCTTCCATCTTGAGCAAATGATCATAGACTTTGCCGGCGGCGCCGGAAGCCAGGAGCATCTCGGCCAGATAGCCATGTGCAGCCCAGTTGTCGGCGGCCACCTTAAGTACCTGCTCAAATAGAGCCTGGGCCTCATTGTGCCTTCCCTGTTCTAAGGCTCTCTCTCCCTGTGCGATGAGTTTCTCGGCCTCGCGTTCTCGCTCTTCATGCAGGCGCGTGCCGGCACTGTGCTCCTGGAATTTACGGAGGTAGACCGATGCCTCTTCGTGCTTGCCCTGCTTCTGGTAAGCCCTGCCCAGACTGTAATAAATCTCAGGAACTTCTGAGGCTAACGGCTCGGCCTGCTCCAGGTATTTGATGGCCTCGTCCACACGGCCAAGGGAGAGGCAAACGGTTCCGAGTTTAAATAAATATTCGGCATTGTTGGCATGCTGCTTCACGGCATGCCCAAAGGCTTCCCGGGCAGATTCCATATCATTCTGCTGCCTGAGGACGTTACCCAGTTCGTAATAAGCGACCGCGTTGTCCTCGGGCTGCTCTTTGATGCTGGTTTCGATCAATTTTCTGGCTCTGTCATATTGTCCCAGAGCGAGATACACCTGACCCTGATTCAGGCTGATGCGTGGGTCTTCGGGCGTGCGGCGGGCCAGCAGCCCCAGTACCTCCAAGGCATCGGCGTTTTCTCCCAGCCGGTAGTAGGTGTCACTGAGGAGCCATAACCAGGCCGTGGGCAACTCGGCCAGGTTCCCTCCTTCTTGAAATCCGGCCAAAGCTGACCTGGCGGCGCTCCTGTGATCCAGACGCGTCAGCGTGTGGGCCAGGAATATTCTGTACCCAGTCTTCTCGGGATCCAGTCGAGCGGCCTCTTTGAATTCTGCTGCGGCAGGCCTGAAATGTCCCATGCCCAACAGTACAACTCCCGAGGAAAAGTAAGGACGAGAGTCCAGAGGCTTCATCTGCTTGTATTGACTGAAAACCTCAAGCGCCTTCAGCAGGTGTCCTGCCTCCGTGAGCCGGTTCCCTTCCTCCAGCAGCGCTTCCGGATCGGAAGAGTTGATCCCGCTACCGGAAAAGAAGAAGACCAGTAAAATTACCGCGACTCCATGGCCCACAACAGTATGGGATCAAAAAAGCGGATCCAGATCAAGCCGGCCGCATATTGAGGCTGTAGGCTGTAGACTATAGGCCTTTATGAATTTAAGCGGGACCATTCGCGCACTGTTGCTGGTAACCGTCCCGGCCTTGAGCCTCGTCCTGGCGGGGCAGAGCCAGGTGAAATTCGCGGACGTGACCGCTTCCCTGGGCATTCAATTCCATCACGAGGCATCGCCAACTTCCCAGAAGTACCTGCCTGAGACCATGGGCTCAGGTGTGGCGCTCCTTGATTATGATGGCGACGGACGGCTGGATATTTTCCTGGCAAATGGCGCCAGGATACATGATCCAATGCCCGCGGGCTCTCTTCCCGCCAAAGAGCACAGCGCCTATTGGGATCGCTTGTATCGCCAGCGGGAAGACGGCACCTTCGACGACGTCACTGAAACTTCGGGTTTAAGCGGGCGTGGCTACAGTATCGGCGTGGCAAGCGGCGATTATGACAATGACGGAGACCTCGACCTTTACGTGACCAGCCTCGAATCCAATACGCTATATCGAAACAATGGGGATGGCACTTTTACAGATGTGACCGAGTCGGCGGGGGTGGGCGGATCAGGCTGGTCGAGCAGCGCCGCCTTCGTTGATATCGATCATGACGGACTGCTCGACCTGTTCGTGTGCCGCTACCTGGACTGGTCATTCGAGGACAATATTTATTGCGGCGATCGCGACCGGGACCACCGGGCCTACTGCCATCCGGATGAGTTTTCCGGCCTCGAACCGCTGCTTTACCACAATCAGGGCGACGGCCGTTTCAAGGACATCAGCAGGCAGGCCGGACTGACGGACAAGGGAAAAGCCCTGGGTATAGCCATCGCCGATTTTAACCAGGACGGGTGGATCGATATCTTTGTCGCTAATGATTCCGTGGCCCAATTCCTCTACACAAATCAGGGCGACGGCAGCTTTGAAGAGGTAGCCCTGCTGTGGGGCGCCGCGCTGGATCAGGATGGGAATACTTATGCCGGTATGGGCGCCGATTTTGCTGATTACGACAATGACGGCTGGCCGGACCTGATTGTGACCAACCTTTCGAACCAAAGGTATGCGCTTTACCGGAACAGAGGGCACAGCAACTCTTTTGATTACACAACGTACGTCTCGGGCGTCGGAAAGATAACGCAGCTCTTCTCCGGCTGGGGCGTCAAGTTCAACGATTTTGACAATGACGGCTGGAAAGACCTCTTTATTGCCCAGGGACATGTGATGGATACGATCAGGATCGACTCCCCTCATCTGCGTTATCTGCAGCCGCCCCTGTTTTTGAAGAACCAGAAGGGTGAGCAGTTCATCGATCTATCAAGCCAGGCTGGGAACAGCTTTGCTGAGCAGTGGGCAGGACGAGGACTCGCCACAGGAGACCTGGACCGGGACGGCGATCTCGATGTCGTGATCACTGCGGCCAACCAGCCAGCTCACGTCCTGCGTAATGATGGAGGAAACCAGGGCAACTGGATCTCTCTGAGACTGGTCGGAAGCCGAAGCAACCGCGATGGCATAGGAGCGGCCGTCCAAGTGGTTTCGCCTGCGGGCACTCGCCAGTTTGCCACTGTGAGCACTACCGGGAGCTATCTCTCGGCCGTTCCGCCGGACATTCACTTTGGACTGGGGCCTGAGTCCCAGATCACCCAAATCGAAATTCGATGGCCCAGCGGAGTCGTTCAGCGCCTCGACGACGTTGCAGCAAATCACTTTCTCACCGTCCGGGAGCCAGAAGAGCGATGAGGCGGCGCTCAGGGCACTTCTAATTGGTAGCGGTGCAGGTGAGAACTATGGAGTTGAAAGGCCTGGTACAGTGGCTCTGTTCCGTAGCGGACATCGGGTGTGTACTGAAAGCTCCAGCTCTCGTTCTCCAGGATCAGTGGGATGGAAATACCGGAAGGGGTCTCCGCTGAAAGGCGGATGATGGAAGTGCGTTCCTGGGCGCCTGTCCTCATGGGAATCGCTCAGGATCTGGATTGTCGGGTACGCTGTCGAGAGTCGTACGCTCACCGCGGTCATGGGCTCGCCACGCGGATTGTAAATCCGAATGGGCAGCGCGATCTCTTTCCCGGGAGGCAGATAGACTCTTTCTTTAGAGGTTAAGGGGAGAAGGACCGGCGGCTGACTGCCCGTGCCGGGACCGTCAAAGCTCACCTGATGTCCGCTGCCATCGACCGTAAATTCGAGCCGTCCTTCGACGTCTGCTGAGACCTCTCGAACGTTGCTCGTGGCGGTTTTCAGATTGAAATCAAGCAAAGTGTAGGGCTGCCCGGCCCGGTAAAGAGGCGCCGTTCGAACCGTGATCCGCCGCGACTCCACAGCCGGGCCGTCCGGAGCCCAGCGACGGGTGGTGATGCGCAATCCCCCCTGAGTCACGTCCTCCAGGTAAACGATCGCTCTTCCTTCTCCCGGAGCCTTGACCTGATGGCCCCACACTTCAAACTGGGAATCAGGATTCGCGTGCTCCCAAATCACCGGAACATTGTTGAGAGTCGGATCCGCGAAAGCTTTCAGGTGGAAAGAAAAGGTTTCTCCGATCGAGGTAGCGGCGTGCTTGTGGTATTCGTCCTGGCGGAACTCGAATTGAACGCCTTGCGCCCGGGCATAAGCCCGGCGCGTCTCTTCATGATACTGGCTGATGTAATCCCCGCTGGCGCGAATCAGGCTTACACGGGTATGGCCGTGATTGGAAACATGGTCCTTGGGACGCCATAAGACCCTTCGCCCCTTGTCGCCCACGTAGAACTCGGGACCGGGATTAAAGGAGGAGGCGCTTCCTATCAGTTGAGGATAGCGGGCGCTCAGGTAAAGGCTCATAAAACCGCCCATACTGAGGCCTGAGATAGCGCGATGCCTGCGGTCGGTCAGTGTTCTGTACTCACTGTCGATATGCTTTACCAGCTCGAGAAAATACCGGCGAAAATCGTGATCGCCGCCGTCAATTCGCACGTCCCAGGGGTCTCCGCCATAAAAACCGGTGTAGTGCTCCGCCACATAGCCGTCCACGGCCACCACAATCACGTCGTTCTTGGAAACAAAATCAACGATATTGGGCACGGTGTCCGTCCCATTGTCGTAGTGCTCCAGTGTGTAACGATCGCTGTGGCCGTGACAGTAATAAATCACAGGATAGCGCTTCTGGCTGGTCTCGTAATCTGGCGGCAGAAAAAGACGGTAGTTACGGTCCTGGTGGAACACCTCTGAAAAATGAGTACGATCGTAAAAAGGCTGCGCCCCAGAAATAGTGGAGACCAGTCCGTAAAAGACAAAAGCGCAAATCAAAGCCCGTTTCAATTTAGATCCCCTTGATCAGAGCCGCGACCGTAAGCGAGCGGCCCAAAGAAACCATCCTCCAACCAGAGCTGAAGGTGGCGGCTGAACAGGTGCGAGTGATCGATGCGCAGGGCTTCCCGCAGGTTCTCCCGCCCCTTGTCGGCCTGGCCAGGGCAGACCCAAGCCCATCCGAGATTGCGCAGCGAGGACACGTGATTGGGGTCGCTCGCGATGGACCGTTGCCAATAGCTGATTGCCTCTTCCTGACGTCCACGGTCGTAGTACAGATCTCCTACCATACACCCGATGAACGACCGGCGGACCGTCAGCATAAGCAGCGATCTCCTAAAAGACAGGCTGTAGGCTTGAAGGCTGTAGTAGGAAAGACCAAAACGCTTTTACCTACAGCTTACAATCTACAGCTTGCAGCCTGGAATCATAGTTGCGTAATCTTCAACTCTGCCTACCGGAAGCCGACTCGAGGCAAAAGCTTGAGGATAAATCCACCGGCAATCACTGAACCTGCCAGTAAAAGCAAGCCTGCGGATATGAGTCCGTACAGGAGATATCCCACTCCGAAGATGGCGAAATAGACCACCGCGCAGCCCAGAAACCAGCAGAGCAGCGAGGCGGTCAGGTTTTGGTCCTTCTCCCTGGCTCTGGGACCGACCACTTTTTCCCAACCCCGCCCCAGAGGGCGGATCTTATCGTAAAAGCTAACCAGCGTAGCCATATCGGCCGGCGGAGTTAGAAACGTCACGACCACCCAGGCAGCCGTCGTAATAACGACTCCAATGACCAGATTCAAAGAGGGATCAAGCGGCTCAAATCCCAGCCTCTGGTGAATGAACTGGAAGTAAAGGGCCACCGCAAAAGAGACGGTCATGGCCGAGATTTCACTCCAGGCGCTGATTCGCCACCAGAACCAGCGCAGTATAAAGATCAATCCCGTACCCGCTCCAATCTGCAGCATGATCTGAAAGGCCTGGAGCGCATTTTCGAGCCACAGTGAAAGCATCCCTGCAAAAACAACCAGGATCACGGTTGAGATTCGGGCCATCATCACATAGTGCTGGTCCGGCGCCTCCTTTTTAATAAAACGCCGGTAGAGGTCATCAACCAGATACGAGGATCCCCAGTTCAAATGAGTGCTGATGGTAGACATGTAAGCGGCCGCCAGCGAGACGATCACCAGGCCCAGAAGCCCTGTAGGCAGGAACACCAGCATGGCTGGATAGCCCAAATCGTGCCCGATGATGGAAGGATCGACATTGGGAAACGCCTGCTGAATCGATTCCAGAGTGGGGTATACGATCAGTGACGAAAGCGCCACCAAAATCCAGGGCCAGGGGCGGATACCATAATGCGCCACGTTGAACCACAGCGTTGCCAGCACCGAGTTCTTTTCATCTTTGGCCGCCAGCATGCGCTGAGCGATGTAGCCGCCGCCGCCCGGCTCTGCTCCGGGATACCAGGTGCTCCACCACTGAACAGCCAGCGGAATGATGAAAATGGCCAGGGCCGTGCTCCAGTCGGAAAAATCCGGAAAGAAACTCAGGCGACCGGCCAACTGGGGATTCGAAAGCAGACCCGAAAGTCCCCCCACATCGGGATGATTAAGAGAGTAATAGGCCGCCAGTACGGAGCCGATCATGGCGACGACAAAGAGCAGAAGATCGGTCACCACCACTCCCCACAGCCCAGACGTGGCGCTGTAAATGGCAGTAATGGCGGCGCACACCATGACCGTGGAGTATCGGTCCAGACCCAGCAGTACGCCGGCAATCTTAATGGCAGCCAGCGTAACCGAAGCCATGATCATGATATTAAAGAAAAAACCCAGGTAGACGGCACGGAATCCGCGCAGGAAGCTGGCTGGTTTTCCCGAATAGCGCAGTTCGTAAAAGCCCATGTCGGTAAGGACTCTCGAACGGCGCCACAGCTTGGCATAGAAAAATACCGTCAGCATGCCCGTGATCAGAAAGGGCCACCAGACCCAGTTCCCGCTCACTCCGTTATTGCGGACAATATCGGTCACCAGATTGGGGGTGTCGGTTGAGAAGGTGGTAGCCACCATTGAGGTGCCTAAGAGCCACCAGGGGAGGCTGCGACCTGAAACAAAAAACTCGTCGATTCCCTTTCCCGCCCGTTTGACATACAGGAGCCCGATAAAGAGAACGACTGCAAAGTAAGCGAAGATAATGATCCAGTCCAAGAAGGCCAGTTGCATGAGTCCCTTAATAATCGCAAACTAACGAAAGAATTTGCAAGTTGACACCGAGAGCTTTCAAAACTTAGATTCGTTCGTCATGGCACTTTCGAGAACCTAATTTTGTTTGTTTTTCGCTCTTTCTATCCTGGCCTCGGACCTCTCTGACCTGCTATGGAGACGCCCTTGACATCTGCTTCTCAGATCATTGCATGAGGAGCATGCGGGAGTGGCTCCTGGGGGAATACGGAGACCTGCCGGCTTTGAATCGGACCTGGGGGACGAACCTACAGCTATCATCGCGATCTCTTCGCGCAAAGCGCCCTGGATGCGATACTCGTGGAGACGCCTCCGCACCTTCACCGGGAGCATGTGGTAGAAGCGTTGTGGGCGGGCTTTCACTGCAGTGCCGCCAAACCTCTGGCCCTCACCGTCAATGAGCTCGACGAAATCAGAGAGGTGGCGCGTTCCTCCAACCGGATCCTCCATGTGGATCAGCAGCTCCGATATCGGCCTCAGTATCTGCAAGCGATGGAGAAAATCCATGGCGGGGAGATCGGCGAAGTCGGCTTTGTCCGGGCCCAGAGGTACAGCAATTGGAACGGTGAAAGTAGAAAACCGGATTTTCGAGACACCAAAACCTGGCTGTACCGTATCGAGCAATCCGGAGATACCATCGTTGAGAATCAGATTCACAATATCGACATCATCAATTGGATCATGAACGATCATCCAATCCGGGCCACCGGGCTGGGCGGCCAGAATATGATCCGCTGGGAAGGCAATGAGCTCCTGGATAATTACGGCCTGACCTTCGAATATCCTGGGAACCGCTACGCGATTTTTTCCAAGATCAGCTACGCCGTCTCTGATCTGGGTGGGACGTTCATTCACGCCTACGGATCAAAGGCGGGAGCGGACGTGAGCTACAGCGGACCGGTTACCTTCTTCGGAAGAGAAAAAGACTCGAAGCCTGTCATCATCGACGCCCAGAATGTGGATATGAATTTCTTGAGCATGCGCGATTTCTTCGAATCGATTCGAAAGGGCAAACAGCCCTTTGCCGATGTCCAGGTGGGACGCGACGCCGCGCTGACCACGCTGCTGGGCCGTAAGGCCATTTACGAAAAACGGACGGTGAGTTGGGAAGAGCTGCTGAAAGAGGGCGCTCCCCTCCTCTTCCCGCGAGGCTCCCCACGTCACTGAATCTTTACATTTCAGGCTCGTCGCCCGTGCCGCACTCGATGAATGAGTTTTAGGCGACGGGGCATTTAATTTGGATGGTCCTCGATACAGGGCAGGGAGCGACGATTTTTATTCCTTCTCTGCCGCTTCGATAGCTGCCACAACGGTCATGAACCGTTCTATCGAGTCAAGCTGATTGAGCGCTTCCAAGACGAGCTCCATATCGAGCGCTACATACTCGTGTATCAGGACATTGCGAAATCCAGGAAGCGTCTCCAGAACCTCGACCAAATCGCGAGGGATTCGTTCGTCCCTGAAAAGGTTACGAACCGCTTCCGTATAATCTTCGAAACGCTCTGCCCGACGCGCTGAAAGCTCGCCTGCGATATCGATCACCAGCTGGCAGACCATTAAGAGTGAAAAGAGCACGTCGTTGCGTAAGGACATATCCCGTTCCAGTGCCGCCCGGTCCGGGACACGAGGGCGCAGTCCTCTCAAGTGCATTAAGTGTTGCCGCAATTCGGCGAGACGCTCAACCAGGTACGTCATCGCTGAATGACAGCGAGCTTGATAAGCCGGGTGCGTTCCAGAAAGGGGATCAGATCTGCCCTGCGAAGCTGTATGTCGCGCAGATACGCCCGGTCGAGCCGGACATTGCTGCAGAAGATGCGCCGTCCGGTTGTCACGATCTTTGTGCCCAGTGTGGGGGGCACATCGTTGAGCACCACCGTGTCCACTGCCTCAGTGCCGAGAACGGAGATCAGGGCGGCCGCAATCCTCAAGCGCCGTTCAAACCGAACACGGCGAGCGGGGAAGGATTTCCAGTCGAATAAAATCGCGACATCGATATCACTCTCCCGGTGGGCGTGGCCCGCAGCATGGCTTCCAAAAAGGTACACCGACACAATCCCTTCCGGCTGCTTCTCGGAAAAAAAACGACCCAGCGCATCCACCGGGGCCTTGAGCCTGTCCATTCTTGTTTCTCCTGAACAGGAGTAGAGTAACACGATTGAATGACTTACGGGGTCTGTGGACTCGGACACGGCTGCGCTCCGATGACGGGCGCCATCGTCGCCCTTTTCCTGCACTGGGCCGTGCCTCCAGAGAATCCCCTGGTCCATTTCTCCCCGAAGGAAGTTTAAACTTACAATCGACCGATACAGGCGGCTACCGGGAAACCGGGATCGTCAGCAGATTGGCCACGCGGTCAAGGCCGTAAATTCGCAGATCCGGGTCCGGCTGAGCGCGAAGGAAGGCCAGGGCAGCTTGGAGGTCGGACCTGGCCCAGCCCCCGATCAGTTCCACGGTCAGGTTGCGAACAATCACGATCCCAGACCTGAGTTTCCGGTCCGGCACTGGAGGACTTGAGGATGCTTCCAAGCAGCCGGTCTCGAACAATCCGTCCCCACTCCTTGACGTATCGTCCTTCCTTCGTGAACTTGATGATCCGCCCCGTGGCGCCGGGAGGAAAATTGTCAAACTGGCCGCTGTGTCCATCCGCCAGGATGGCCGTCAGGAGATCGTTGACTGTCCGGCCACGCTGGGCGTATGCTCCAGCCAGTCTTCTCGGAAAAGCAGCCCGGGTCTGGTATTGGGTCGACCAAAGACCCGAAGCAGCGAGCCGGATGGTTCCGGATGGACAACCCGGATGCGTACCACTTTTTCTGGATGATTCCGGCAAAATCTCCGAGACCTACCGCTTAAATTTCATCAAAAGATTTTATAGAAACTAAAACCCGAACTCTATCTATTGGAAGGAATGTCTGAACGACAATCGGCGATACCTACTCCACCTGGATCCCCTCGGCTGCATCCTGAAAGGATCAATCTCACCAGAAGCGCAGTCTTAAGAGATTGGAGCAGCATCTTTCCAGCTCGCATGAAGTCGCGAGACGCCGCACCCGGATCCGGCGAGTTGATTATGCTGTGTCTGCGAGCAGATATTATTGCGAAGTCGGTCAACAAATCATTCGCAAGACCGACCGGGTCGGCCCTAACTAAGACAGATGACTAAGTCGACTCCGCCGATCCTGATGGCAGCGTGTTGCTCGGATATAAGATCAGGAATGTCTTTACTTCAGGTTTTCCAACCAGGCAGTGAGAGTCTGTTCGATCTGGTCGGGGAACAGGCCCTGGTGGATTCGAAGATGTTCATCGGCGTTCCGTGCGGAGTAGGCTTTCCGGACCACTTGCAGTTGACTGTCCAGATCGCTGGAATCTGCCGTTGTTAAAAGCGGGCCCTGCACATTGATCATCAGCAGCTTACGTGGAGCCAGAGAGGCCTCCAGGTCGGGCAGGTCATAGGCAGTCAAGGCATTCGGGACCAGGTGCTCGAATGAAACCTCATAGAAGCGGCTATTGACCACGGAATGGAAGGAAATCAGCGGCTCGATCAAAGCGACGTTTGCAATGGCCGGCTCGAAAAGGGCGGCATGGAGTAAAGGAACCGCCATACCTCCTCTGGCGATGGCCGTCAGGCCTGAATGGTTTAGAATTTCTTCCGACCGGAGGAATCGGATACAGCGGATGATATCTGCCGCGCGGATTCCCGGGATGCTGCGGCCGATCTGCACTCCCAGGAAAGTACTAGAGTTCCCAACCTCTCCCAATTCTCCGGTTCCCGAAAGATCGGGAGCCAGGACCATATAGCCCTGCTTGATCAGCCCTTCAATTTCGCCTCCGGGAGCTGCCTCAGCCGACTTTCCCTCTGGGTGCAGGTACAGGGCAACGCCGCCGCTTGCGAACTGATTCGGCTTGAAGAGAAGGAGCGGAAGGATAATCCCGCCTTCCCCCGAAATCGTGTACTCTTCAATACTGTAACCGTCGCGATTCCAGCGGCCGTAGAAATCCGGTTCGGACAGGGCTCCAGGCTCCGTGAATCCGGAGATCTCGCGGGCCTGAGTTCTCACCCGGTCTAAATGACTCTGTAAATCGCTCTCTCTAGATCGCTCCAGTCTCCTGGCCAGTCCCTGGGCATGAGAACGATTCAGGCTAAACACCGTCTCGCCTCCCAGAGAATCAATGACCTGTCCAGTCCGGGTGACCCTCAGTTCCTCCGGATTGAGAATTTCGACGGGGGCCTCTGCCGAATCACCCGGATGATTCAGATGTTTTTGGAAAAAGGCGTAAATGGCTTCCCTGTTCTTTTGGGTATAGCCGTGGCCGAGATCATCCTCGACCATGCTCAGATTCTGACCGGCCCCTAATGCCTCAAACGCAGCGCCGGCTTCGGCCAGCGTTTCACGAGCTCCCTGGATGCTGAAGAAGTCCCGAGTGGTCGCTACTACAAGCGTCGGCTTGGGCGCTCGAATCTCCAAAAAATCAGCGTGATCAATGCCATGAGCGATACCCCGGTTGAAATTCTGCTCGGCATCTTGAGGTCCAATCGACTGGAACAGCCGATGAAAACCACAGATGTAATTGGCAGGGGCGGCTGCCAACACCCTCTCATCCAGGGCAGCAATGTAGCTGGTCTGGGTACCTCCTCCAGAGATTCCAGTGACTCCAATCCTGTCGGGATCGACGTCGGGCCGGGAGACGAGATAATCGATGGCGCGAATACCGTCCCAGGTAAAGTAATGGGCCGCCGAACTGCCCACCAGAAAGCATTGTTTGCCCAGGTAAGAATGCTCCGCAGTGGATCCTCCGACCAGGGAGCGCTGCACCTGAGGATCATAGTACTGGAGCCGCTCGCCCTGCCCGATCGGATCCATGGCAAAAACAATGAATCCTTTACCGACCAGATTCAAAATCAATTGCTGATAGCTGGGTGCGCGAAAAGAAATGCCGGTATGGCCGATGACGTTTAATATCGCAGGCACACTTTCCTGAACCCCTTCCGGAATGAACAGGCAGCCCGTGACATAGAAGTCCGGCCTGGACTCGAAAACAATCTTTTCGATCCGGTAGCCCGGTTGTGTGACTTTCCCTACTATCCGGGGATTAAGAGGAGTTTTTGAAGGAAACGGGCCGATGATTTCCTCGAGGGCCAGTTTAACCTCTGCCTGCCGGTCACTCCATTCCCGAGCCGTATCCAGTTCCTGAATCTTCTGCTTTCGAGCTGCCAGCAGCTCGAAAGCGAGAGAATTCAGGTGGTGCTGAAGCAGGTTTTCAGCATCAGACCACTTGATCCAGCGTTCTAAAACATGCAGTTCTTCTTCTTGGCTCCAGAGACTTCCTGCCGAGATGAAGAAACTAAGAACGGCGATTAAGAGGATGCAGCTCAAATTTGCGGAAAAGAATTTCAAAGCCTTCTGACTCCAAGAGAATCTTACCCGCGGAAGGAAAGACATTGTAGCATTCGTTTACCGTGGCGCCGTTGACGATGTTAGTGATGCGGTCCCTATTGCAAATGCATTCTACGCGGGTCCATTCGCCCAGCGGACTCTCGACATCCCATCGGCCGCTCGTATCAATGAGTTCTTCAAACTCAGGATCATGTTTGGACCACCAGAATTGCTTGCCCGAATAATCGGTGGGAGTTCCCCCTTTTTTCCAGCGGGTCCGTCCATCCGGACCTATAACGGTATCGCTGGTTATGGTCACCGGTATGGTGTCGCCGGCCTCATCTTTGCCCCGGATGACGATGAAATCTCCGACACATCCCTGGGCTACCTGGCACTCAATAGAGGCCATCCAGGGACTGCGATTTCCGTCGGGACCGGTCGCGTGGAGGAGTATTCCCGAATTCCGCACCGTCTTGCTGCCGTAGGTCTTCTCTCCCCACTTATATTCGACCACCAGGTGGTAATCCCGGTAAGAGTCCCGGGTAGCCAAGTAGCCGTGATCTTCGCCCGAGATACGCAGCACTCCATGGGCTGCGGTAAAGACCTTTTTAGGATCGCCATACTGAGTCTCTTTCAACCAGCCATAGAGACCGCTCAGATCCTGCCCATTGAAGAGTTGAGTCACCTCAGTGGGACGGATCGCCTTAGAAGAGGCCGGAGTAACGACAGCGCCGCCCAGGATCGGGCTGGAACGCACGAGACCGGAGCCTGCTGCTCCCGCGACGATTAACGAGTTTTTTAGAAACTGTCGGCGTGAAATCATTTTTAGGAAAGCTGAGTCACGCCGGGAATAGCTACCGAGGGAGTCGGAATGGCGCCCCAGACGTACTGAGCAGGAGTGAGGTCTTCCACTGAGTTCATGGCCTGCTCCCAGGTAATTAATTGGCCGGTGTAAGTAGCCATGCGTCCCATAATCGCCAGCAGTGTGCTCTTGGACATGTACTCGCCGTTATTGATCGGCTTGCCGTTGCGAATGCTCGCAAACAGCTCGTCGTGCTCAGTCTGGTAGATGTTGTTCTCTTCTCCCTCGTAAACCCAGTTATTATCGGTGGTAATCGTCAATCCCCCTCGCCTTTCCGAGATCCTGGCTGTTCCCTTGGAACCGATTGCATGGGCGCTCATATCGTTATGGCAGCCCTTTTGCTGGCGGCAGTTGCTTAAAAGCTTGGCGCCGCCGGCGTACTCGTATGTAACTGAGTGATGGTCGTAAATATTTCCGTACTCGGGACCAGTGCGGACCTGGCGACCTCCCATCCCTACAGCGCTCGTCGGGTACTGCCCATCCATGATCCAGGCACAAACGTCCAGAAAATGGACATGCTGCTCGACGTTGAAGTCACCTGAAAGCCAGGTAAAGTAGTACCAATTGCGCATCTGCCAATCCATATCGGTCCATTCCGGCTGGCGCGGCTTGACCCATATGGAACCCCGATAGTCATTGGCCTGGAGCCCCCGAATCTCTCCGATTGCGCCATCATGGATACGATTGATGATTTCCTGAAATCCATAGGAGTAGCGTAAACATAATCCTGAAACGACAGATAGGTTTTTCTTTTTGGCGTCCTCACAGGTGGCCAGAACTGAGCGGACACCTGGAGCGTCGACTGCCACAGGCTTCTCAGCGAAAACGTGTTTACCCGCATCAATAGCCGCTTTCAGGTGTTGGGGTCGAAAATGCGGCGGCGTTGCCAGCAAAACCACGTCCACCCCGCTGTCGATCACTTGCTGGTAGGCATTGAATCCAACGAACCGGCGCTCTTTCGGAACGTCGAGCTTGTGGGCAATTTTTTCTTCTTTTTGAAGATTAGCCAGGCTTTTCTCCAAATAGTCCTCGAAAGCGTCGGCCATGGCTGTCAGCTTCACGTTGGGATCGGCCGAGAGCGCCTGAACCGCTGCCCCGGTCCCTCGACCGCCACAGCCGATCAGACCTACGCGCAGAAGATCGCTTCCTGCCACATGAGCGTTGCGCGAAATAACCTCATTCGTGGCAAGCGCACCCGTAACTACTGCCGCACTCGAGGACTTCAAAAACTCACGACGAGATAAAAATTGAGAGCCGGTAGGCTGGGCTGTTTTCATAGTCCTGCTACTTTATCGCAAGTGGCCTTCTGGGTTCAAGAAGCGTAATTAAATGAAAGGATCCGAAAGACTTTCGACTTGAATATTGGGAGTCCGGCACTTAGTATATCTGCCAGAATGATCACTAGACGTAAGTTTCTGATAAATGCGTCGGCCGGTCTTTCAGCACTGGCTGCTTCTCAGTTTTCCTTGGCTTTGGGGGCAACTCAGGCTAAGGATCCAACCCGCTTTCAAATCGCCTGCATGACCCTGCCCTACGCCAATTTTCCGCTCCAGAGGGCGCTGGAAGGGATCGCCGTCGCCGGTTACCGGTACGTCGCCTGGGGAACACGCCACGTTGAAGCCTCGGGAGAAAGAGTCCCGGTGCTCGAAATCGACGCCCAGCCGGCTGAGGCCAAAAAGTTGGGTGATCGCTGTCGCGATCTCGGCTTGGCTCCGGTCATGATGTTTTCCGGCATTTACGTGGCAGCCGATGGAGCCGTGGATGCTCACAAGAAACGCATCGAACAGGCAGCGGCTGCCGGAATATCACAGGTACTTACCTTTGGGCATACCGAAGGAGGAAAGCTTCCGATCTGGATCGAAAACTTGAAAGAATTGGGCCCCTTCGCCAGAGCGGCAGGAGTAACTGTCGTGATCAAGCAGCACGGAGGCGAAACTGGCACCGGCGAGACTACTGCCAGGATTGTCCGTCAGGTTGATGACGAAGGGGTAGGCCTCAACTATGATGCGGGAAACGTCATGGATTACCTGAACGTGGATCCGATTCCGGACATACTCAAGTGTGTGAATGAAGTGCGCAGCTTTTGTATCAAGGACCACCGCAACTATCCTGAAGATCAGGATTGCGGGCCCGGCTTTGGAGAAATCGATCATTATCGCCTGCTGGCGCCGGTCGCCTTCACCGGCTTGACCATGCCGCTGGCCTGCGAGAACATCTTTGCCCCGCTGCTGCCGCGTCCCTCGGCTCCTGAAGGAGTGGATGCCTTGGCCCGGCGGGCTCGTGAATATCTTGAGGTTGTTATAGAAGGGCTGCAAGAAGAACAAGGAGCGTAGTATGTCAGGTGGCGGGTGGCAGGTGGCGGATGGCGGGTGGCGGGTGGCAGGTGGCAGTAAAACCCGCCACCCGTCACCCGCCACCCGCCACCTGTTCATCACCTTAGCGTTTATTTTGATTTTAATCTCTTCAGCTATGGCCCCACTACCAGCTCAGCGCACCAGTGACTACAGGGATCCGGATCTGACTCACGACCAAGGCTGGACTACTCTTTTCAATGGTAAGGATTTCGCGGGATGGGTCCCGGTTTTGAAGACAGCCGACGGTATTCGCAAATATCGTGAGAATGAGGTATCGGAACAATCCACTTTCTATATTGAAGATGGCCTTTTGAAAACCACCGGTAAACCGAACGGCTACGTCCGAACGGCCGATGTATATGACAACTACGTCTTTCACGTCGAGGTCCGCTTTCCACAAACAGGAAACAGCGGAGTCCTGATCCATATTCAGAGAGATGCTGTATGGCCCAGGGCCATTGAGTGCCAGCTCTATCAGTCTCATATGGGACGCGTTTTTCCCATCCAGGGAGCCACGCTGGACGGAGGCGAAATGATTCACGCCGCCTCGAATCCTCCCGGAGAGTGGAACACCTATGAGGTCTATTCTGAAGAGGGACGGGTTGCCACGGTTTTGAACGGGCGCCTGGTGGGACTCGGCTCTGACGCCAATCCCAACATCGGCCACATAGCCCTGCAATCAGAAGGCGTGCCTGCCGAATTCCGAAATATCAAGGTTCGCCGCTACACGCCGTCCCACCACCTGCGGCCGAAGGATTAAGCACGCACATATCGGGGTGCAGCTCTCTAACGGTCGCGGCTCTGACGGCAAGGCTCGGACAGCGGATGGTGCTGATTCGATTAACTGAGCCGCGACCGTAAGAGAGCGGCCCCCGTATATTCAGCGAATTTTCTCTTCAAGCGATGGATCTAATTTGGCAGCAGTCTCGAATTCCTGCTGTGCCCGGCCGCGCTGTCCCTGGAGCATATAAGCGTTGGCCAGGTAAAGATGGGCTATCGCGTTGTTGGGATCCAGTTCGACTGCCTTTTGCAGGGCCCGGGCGGCCTTGTCCAATTGCTTTTCCTGCGTATAGAGAAAGCCCAGCATCTGATAGGCATTGGCATTAGGCTGAAGCCGCACTGCTTCCGAGAACGCCTTGATGGCTTTGACTGACTCTCCGCGATCGGTATAGATCAGTCCCAAATAATTGTGAGCCGGGGCGAACTGGGGATCTATTCTGAGCGCGTTCTCCAGTAACTCGCGGGCCCGGTCCTGCTCTCCCATGTGAAAGTGAGTGAGGCCCAGATAAAAGACAGGAGAGACACGGTCGGGCTGCTCCTGAACGACCCGTTCGAAGGAATCCCGGGCCGCCTGGTATCGTCCCACTTTCAAATAGGCCTGGCCTATCAGGGAATGAGCCATCACGACGGCCGGATCAAGCTGAGTCACACGCTCCAGAGTGGTCAAAGCCGGCTCAAACTGGCCTTGCGCAAGCTGTTCCATCGCCTCTGAAATCATAATCAGCGTCTTCCGCTTATCCTTTGGATCAGGCAGGGAGAGATCCGCCGAAGAAGCCCGTTGACTGGGGGCGCCCACATAGCCGAGCGCCTGTAGACGGGCCAATTCTTCACCGGAGATCTGTGTCTGAGCCCGCGCTGCATCCGGATTTGAATGGCTTTCTATGAACTTGAGCAAATCCCTCTCGAGCCGAGCTGCCAGAGATTGATCCTGGTCGATGATATTTCGAGTTTCGCCCGGATCGGTCCTCAGATCGTAGAGTTCCGGCTTCGGACTCAAAATGAACTTGTGATCTTTTGTCCGCCAGGCTTTCAGCTCGCTCCAGCCGAATTCGTTTGGGTAGTAGCTCTCCGAGTAAGCACCCCGGTTGCGCAGATGCTCTCCTCCCTGCATTATCTCCAACAAGGAATAGCCCTGGAAGCTTTCCGGCCGGTCAATATTCAGGATTTGCAGCAAGGTCGGGCTGACGTCCGCCAGTTGGACCAATTCATCGACCACGGACCTGGTCTCAAACCTGCGCTTCAAGGTAACCGGAAGCTTGAGGATAAGAGGAACCCGCAACGTGGAGTCATAGATAAAAAATCCGTGGGTTTGCTCCTCATGCTCTCCCAGGCTCTCGCCATGGTCTCCTGCCACAACGATCAGGGTCTCCTCGTACAGTTGCTTCCGCTTTAAAGCCTCGATGATCTGCCCGACCATCTGGTCGGCATAAGCGACCTCACCGGCATATAAATCCTGTGCATAACGGGAGCGGAACGGCTCAGGCGGCTCGTAAGGATGATGAGGATCGAACAGGTGAATCCAACAGAAGAAGGGGGCTTTCTCCCGGGATTCGATCCAGCTCTGCGCGGCGCGGCTGACTTCGTGCCCCGCCCGCTCCACTGCCGGACGGAGCAAATCTGAACCGGGCGTCACAGGCAGATGATCGTCATAATGATCAAACCCCTGAGCCAGTCCCCATTTGGAATCTAATACGTAGGCTCCCACAAAAGCGCCGGTCGAATAGCCGTTTTTCTTGAGCACTTCGGCAATAGTGAGATGATCGTCTGTGAGTCTGTAGCCCAGATTATCATGGACTCCGGTGGCCGGCGGATACGCTCCGGTCATGAGGGTGCTGTGAGCCGGAAGGGTCAAGGGGACTTCCGAAACAACCGTTTCAAAGAGCACGCCGTCGGCGGCAAGAGCGTCCATGTAGGGTGTCTGAACATTCTGATTCCCGTAGGCTCCCACGTAATCGGCGCGCAGTGTATCTATCGTGATCAGGACGATACTCGGCCGCGGAGCGCTGGAGCGTTGAAGCAGCCCAAAATACACCAGGACTGCAACAGCCGGGATAACGACAAAGAGAATCCAACGCCTATTCTTCCGCCGTTTGCCCGCCATCAATAATCACCGATTCTCCGATAATGAAGGAAGCTTCGTCCGAAGCCAAAAAGGCAAAGACATTGGCCACTTCTTCCGGGGTTCCCACTCGCCCCAGCGGGATCTTAGAGAGATAACCATGTACAAACTCATCGCTTCCCCCGGCTTCCTGGGCGAGTTCAGTCCGGATAAACCCGGGAGAAACACAATTCACGCGGATGTTGGAACCGGCCAATTCGATGGCCATTGTTTTAGTCAGCAGGATTACCCCGCCCTTTGAAGCGTTATACGCCGCCAACTCTTTTTCCGCCATATGGCCGTTGGTGGAAGCCATATTGACAATCGCTCCACCGCTGCCCTGTTCAATCATCAGGCGGGCCGCTCTCTGACCCAAAAGAAACATCGATTTTAGATTGACGTCCAGAGTGCGGTCCCAGTCCTGTTCGGAATGCTCCAGAAAAGGTCTAAACACTCCGGTTCCCGCGTTATTCACTAAAATGTCCAGGCCTCCCAGCGATTGCCGGCTCTCCTTTACGAGATCATCGCAAAACGTCGCACTGCTCACGTCGCCTGCCAGCGCGTAGACTTCGCCATCCCGGCTCAGATCTTTTACCGCGCTCTTAATCCTGTCTTCCACGATGTCACACACGAGCACGCGAGCGCCTTCCTGCAGGAACTTGCGAGCGATCGCCTTGCCGATTCCCCGCCCGGCGCCTGTGATGACGGCTCGTTTGTTTTCCAGCCGACCCATTCGCGCTATCCTAAAGTCTGCCCGGGGCATGGTCAAATTATGATTCTAGTCGCCTCTCTCAATCCAGCCATTGACGTCCGCCTGGAAATTGAGCGCCTCCAGCCGGGAGAGGTCCACCGCGTCGGCCGACAGGTCGCGTTTGCCGGGGGCAAGGGCAGGCACGTAGCGGAGACGGCGAGTCTGCTCGGGGCGGCAGTTCGCATGACCGGCTTCCTGGCGGGAGCGGAAGGGGAGTGGTTTCAACGTGAGTTGGAAGCGGGCGGCATCCAAAGCGACTTTCAGTTCATCAAGGGACGAACACGCCGCTGCCTGGCTCTTTTTGAACGAGAGGGTCGAGTCACGGAGATCCTTGAGCCCGGGCCCGAGGTAAAACCATCGGATCTCGATCTTCTGCATAAAAAAATCGTCAGGTCGTTCGAGGACAGCAGAATCATGGTACTCTCCGGGTCGCTGCCACCCGGCGTCCCTGGCGATTTTTACAACCGGCTGATCCAGGAGGGGCACTCCCGAGGCATCATCAGCCTGCTCGATACGAGCGGCATCTGGCTTAAGAAAGGCCTGAAAGGGCGTCCTTTTGCTGTCAAACCGAACCAAGAGGAATTTGAAGAACTTCAAACCGATAGCGGTGACATTGCAAGCGGTCTTCTGGAGCTCCAAAGGATGGGTATATCTCTTCCAATCCTCTCAGTCGGCTCGCAGGGTCTGTTTTTTTGCTGGGAGGACAAGGTGGGACGGGTACAGCCTCCCCAGGTGGAGGCGGTCAATGCCGTGGGGTCCGGAGATTGTCTGATGGGCGGCCTGGCTCATGCCTTGGACAAAGGTGAGGGGCCGCTGGAAGGCCTTAGACAGGGAGCGGCCTGCGGCGCCGCCAATGCTCTCACTACCGAGACTGGCTTCTTCCGCAAAGACGATTATCTGACAATCCTCTCGCAAGTGCAGTTAGTATGGCCGTTTCAGTCTCAAGCCTCGGGCCTCAAGCCTCAGGCCTCAAAAGGAGATCAATAATGCACCGGGTTCTTTTTGTCGGCGACATTAATGTAGACGTAATCATGGGAGGGCTGCAGTCTCCACCCACGCTGGACCGGGAGGTGACGTGTGAGTCTTATGACGTGACCATGGGCAGCACCGCTGTGATCTCTGCCTGCGCTTACTCGTCACTTGGCGGCGAAGCTTCGTTTCTGGGGCTGGCCGGGAGGGACAAGTACGGCGAGTTTATGATGCGCGGAATGCTGGATTTCGGAATCGATATAGAACACGTTCGCCGAACGAGCGACTGCGCCACAGGAGTGACGGTTAACCTGATCTATAAAAATACTCGCTCCCAGGTTACGTACCCGGGAACGATCGCAGAGTTCGATGGCAGCGATATCAACGAACTCGTCTTGGCCTGTTTCGACCATATCCATCTGGCCGGCCCTTACCAGCAAAAAAAGTTTCGCCCCCAGATCCTGGGAGTGCTGCAGCTCGCCCGCGAGGTCGGAGTCAGCACTTCACTGGACCCTCAATGGGATCCGGCCGAGCAGTGGGAGCACATGGATGAGTGGCTGCCGCTGCTCACGTACTTCTTCCTGAACAGCGACGAAGCCCTTTCCTATACCCGCGCGGCTTCCGAGGATGAAGCATTCAGACGTCTGGCGGCCAGGACGAACTGTCCGATCCTCAAGATGGGCGAGCGCGGGGCAATGCTGGCTGTGGAGGGCAGGCCCCAGATCATCCCCTCTTACCAAGTCGAATTAGTCGATACGACCGGCGCCGGCGACACCTTCGATGCGGCTTTTCTTTTTGCTCAACTGGAAAAGGAAATGAGCCTCACCGACTCGGTAAAATTCGCCAACGCCGCCGCCGCCCGAAGCTGCACCTTCCGCGGCGGCACCGCCGCCCACCGCATGGTGACACGCACGTAATTCCCCCTGGAACCCGCACTAGCACTGGATTCAGCATAGGGTCTGGCACCAACTACGTCAGGCCTGAAAATAAAAATAGAGGGATGCTCTCCTACGAAAATATATCGGTCAGTTAAGCCCCCGTTTTCCCCCAATAAGTACTTTGTCGTTGCATAATTAGCTCTAAATTTGTCCTC
>JBOGJG010000286.1:0-2048 GCA_050747825.1 Acidobacteriota bacterium
TCCCGAGCGCCAGCGGGAGCCCGGTGATCAGGATCACCAGCACGAGCGAAAGGATCAGGGCTCTCCTCATCACCCCTACTGTAGCTGGCCGACCCATTTTTTTGCCAGCGTCGGGTTCATGCGGGGAGATTTTCCTCCTGTCGCGCCTTTACTACAACGAGTGGCACGAGCCGCTGCTGCTTCGAGAGGTCCTCCTGTCGACAGACCACTATCTGACCTACGAGCTCAACCTCGAATGGGAGCGACGGGTCCAGGAGGGGCTTCTTTGAGGGAAGAAAAGGCGGTCACCTCCGTCGACGTCGAAGCTCAGACTGGGAAGAACCAAGAGCAGCTGCTCTCAATCCGGGAGCTGGCCTCACGCCTCAACGTGCCCCTGTCAACGGTCTATGGGTGGCGCTACAAGGGGTCCGGTCCCCGGGGTTTCCGAGTTGGCCGCCATGTGCGATTCCGCTGGTCCGACGTGGAGAAATGGCTGGAAGAGCATGCCGACGACCCCTAAATGTCACAGGTCCTTACTAGCCTGCCCACCCCTGGATATCGGAGCAAGGAGGGACAGATGGCTTATGTCGAGAGGCGACGCCAGAGGAGGGCGGACGGCAAGCTCGGGCCGACGAAGTGGCGGGCTCGCTGGCGAGACCCCGCTGGGAATCCTCGTCAGAAAAGCTTCACGAAGAGGGCGCACGCAGAGACATTTCTCAAGACGCTCGAGGCGGATCTCGTTCGCGGCGATTACATCGACCCCCAGAAGGCCAATCTGCCCTACGGAGAGTGGGCCATGGAATGGTTCGGCGGCCTTCGCAAGATGGGTTCGACGCGTCGTGCCACCCAGGTCGGTTACCTCAAGAACCACATCCTGCCCACCTTCGAAGCAATCCCGATAGGTCAGATCGCAAACGACCCGACCCTGGTGAGGGAATGGTTCAACGAACTCGTCGAGAAGCCGTCGAAAAGATCGGGTAACGGGGCCCCTCTGTCACCGTGGGCCATACGCGCCATCTATGGGCTCTTCGCCCGTTCGATGCGAGCGGCAGTCGCAGCAAGATTGATCAGAGAGGCGCCGCTCGGACCGGACGTCGTCGATCTTCCGGCCATTGAGCGAAAGCCAGAGCGCTTTCTGTCTCAAGACGAGGCTGAGTTCTTCGTCGCAGGCGTGACCGAAGGAGTGCCTCACCTGGACCCGACATGGCGAGCGCTTCACTACGCCGCCGTCTGGACGGGGTGTCGGTGGGAGGAGTTGGCGGGGTTGAGGCGTACACACCTCGACCTTGAGAACGAGGAACTTCGCGTCCGCACCGTGGCAGCTCGAGCTTCAGCTGGTCGATACGAACTCAGGGATGTACCGAAGAACGATTACAGCCGCCGAGACATAGAGCTACCCAGCCGACTCGTCGAGATCCTCAAGTTCCATCTGGCATCGGTCACCGATTCCGAACTCGTATTTCCCAACGAACGAGGCGGAATCATCGACTACGGCAATTTTCGAGAGAGGGTGTTCGCGCCGGCAGTCAAGAAAAGCAGGTTGGAACGGTTCACGTTCCACGAGCTCCGACACACCCACGTCGCATGGCTCATAGACGCGGACTGGAGTGAATACCGAATCGTCCGTCGAATGGGTTGGAAGGACAGTCGAATGCTCTACACGACATATGGCCACCTGCTCGACAAGCACAACCGTGAGGGGATGGCCACCCTCGAAGAACGCTGGATCGAACCCGCATCCACTCTCGACGCACAGAGCCTGTTCGCGGAATGACCGGAATGAAACCCAGGCAAACGTTTGACTTTGAAACAGCGCTTCTCAGGCGGATCATCAACGGTCAAACGTGATGGAACACAACGCAAGCATGCATCTCAGTAACCGGTGCCGAGCAATTGGACACGACTCCCGGAGAAGCTATGCGCTTACCCATCGGAATCAATTCCAAGACCTTCCCGCCGCCTGTGGCAGACCACGCACAGGAGCTTCACGTTCTCCTCGATGTATCCGAAGTTCCGGCTTCGGTCCAGCGCGAGGGTCGAATCAAGCCGATGCATCTGGAGTTCGGGAG
>JBOGJG010000287.1:0-12917 GCA_050747825.1 Acidobacteriota bacterium
ACGCAGGACCTGACCCCCTCTCTCTGGTTCTGGGGCATCGCCTTTGCGTACCTTTTCTTTTTCTACAGCGGATCGGTCCGTTATTCCATGCTGGCCCTGCCGCCGATCATCATCTTGTGGATTACTGTTCTGGAAAGGCGCAGCGCCCAGCTCTACCTGCTCAAAAATCTGATCTGGCTCGGTTTCGCATCCACCGCTGTTTATTCCCTGGCCATTGCCTATGGAGACTATCAGTTCGCAGGAATTTACCGGGACGCCGCTCAGGAGATTCGGCGAGATTACGCGCAGCCGGGCCAAACCATGTGGTTTGCAGGAGAGTGGGGCTATCGTTATTACATGGAGCAGGAGGGGGCAGTAACTTTGACCAAAATCTCCGACCAGCCGCAGGCCGGAGACATCATCGTCAAGCCTTACATCGCCATGCCCTGGGTGACGCTTTACGATTCCAGTGAATACAGCGAGCTCGTGGAGCAGCGCTACCTCCAGATGAACTATCCAGTGCGCATGCTGGATTTTGCTTCCCAGGCAGGATTCTACAGCACCGGCTGGGGAATTCTCCCGGTCAGCCTGGGAACCGGTGAACGCTGGGAATGGTTCAATGTCTTCAGGGTCAGAAAAAAATACGAAGGAGAGATTCCGGAGCAGGAACGGCCCTGGTAGTGGGGGTCAGATCTTTGAGATCTGACCCCCCAGCCGAAAAGGCCGAGTGCCGCCATCATCGCCAGCACCGTTCCGGCTACGATCAGACCTACTGCGGAGATCTTGAGAACTCTAGCAAACCAGTCTCCTCCCAGTTTATTCCGCTCCCGGGCGATGCCCCAGGCAACTGCGACCTTGACGCCGATTGCCGTTGAGAAGTAGCTGGTCAGAAAGGCTCCGGCGTTTGTCCAGCCCCCTCCATACCAGGCTCTCAGAAGCAGAGGCCCTCCAATAACCGCCCAGAACGCCCAGACGGAAAAGCTCAAGAAATTGGCAAGAATGCCTTTCCAGAAGTCGTGTGTCTCTTGGCCTTCACGGACTTTGCCGGGATTCTCCTGATCAGCCCGCCGGAATGTGCTCACCCCAAGGGCGATGATGTAGCCCCCGCCGATGATTCCAATAGCCTGAATGTAGCCCTGAGAGAGTTGGGTCAGGATCAGCAGGACGGCGGTCAGCACAGGTACATCAGTGAACAGCGGAGCCAACGCGATTCGAATCCCTGCACCGAACCCTCGTTGCAAAGAAGTACTGACCAGCAGGGCCAGAAGTGGTCCTGGCGCCACCCCGGCCAATAATCCCAGCCCCATACCGATGAAGAGCCATTGCATCCGATGTCCTTTGCTGCGTTCTTCTGTGCGGACGAATTCATTGTAATAGAATTGGTCCTCACTGTATGGCACTAGCCGAATCGTATCCGCTTTCCGTGGTGATTCCAGCCAGGAACGTTGAAGACAAGATAGAACGCTGCCTGGAGGCGATTGTTGCCGGCACTTTTGAACATGCCGAGATCATCGTGGTCGATGACGCGTCAGTTGATGCCACAACAGCCATAGTCCAGTGTTACTTGGACCGTTCCGATGTAAAGATCCGATGTGTGGGCCTGAAGGAACGGTTGGGACCGGCCGCCGCCCGCAATCGAGGCCTGGAATTGGCCCGATATCCATACGTCTTGTTTTTGGACGCGGATGTAGTTCTCTCGCCGAACAGCCTGCAGTGGATCCGGGAAAGTTTGGAGCTTTATTGCCATCGCCCTGAGGTGATAGGCGTTCTGGGGAGTTATTCCGAAATGACCCCCTTTGAGGATTTTTTCACCAACTTCAAAAATCTGCAGACCTGCTTTCTCTATAAGACCACGGAAACGTTGAGCCCTTTTCTGCATACTCCGATGATGTGCATCCGGAAAGAGGTTTTGGAAAGCGCCGCAGGCTTCGATCCGGAGATGGATACGGCCGAAGACTTTCGCCTGGGGATCGTTCTGGGGACGCGAGGTTACCGCTTTGTGATAGACCGCAGGATTGAAGGGCTGCACCTCAAGCGCTATTCTCTGCCGGCCATCTTCAAAGAGGACTGGCGCCGAATTCGCGATCTCAAATCCATTCGCCTGAATCGCGGCGAACGCCGCTTCTATTTCAGGGCTCATCGCGTGACACGGCTGCTCTCGCTGGCTCTGCCCGGACCGGCATTGGCGCTGCTGGCGCTGATTTGGGTGAATCAGATATTTGGTGTTGCAGCTTTAATTCTGATCGTGATCTTCTATTTGTTGAACCTGAACTTCCTGGCTTACTGCCGCAAAAAACGCGGCTGGCTCTTTGCCGTCCAATCTGCAGCCTTTCTATTTGTTGAAATGCTCTGGGCCGAAATTGCCGCTCTCGTTGCCCGGAAGCGCAGTTTGCAGCAACTCTAACCGACCAGGGATTGCTTGAAGATCCGAAGAGCGCGTCTGGGGTTGAACAGAGTATTCACGCTCATGGCGCACTCGTAAGTGCACTGGCAGCCCAGTTCTTTCTGATAGCGCCGGCCTTTCTGTGCCAGGTTGGACCTCCAGAGCTGGGAGAAGTTACAGTTGAAGTCGCGCACATTGCCCATGCACTTGTCCAGGGTTTCACACGGGTAAACTTCACCCGTTTCACTTAACACCCCAATCAATTCGCCGCCATAGCATGGGGAAATGCGCTGGCTTGCGCCGGCTGCTTCGCCGATCAGGCGGTAAGTCTCTTCCTCTTTGGCAATCACCAGCCGATCGCTCCAGCCCTCGGTCAGGCGGTGGGCGCGGCGGTAATTGATGACTCGCCGCGCGAAATCCCTGTACAGCCCGAGATCGACGTTCTTAAGAGAGGTGTCTATCGGATTGCCCCTCACCAGAGTGATGGTGATGGCGTCCGGCTGCAGTTCCTGATCGACATAGCGATAAAACTCGTCCAGCCGCGACTGGTTGGCTGAGGAAACCGTCAGCGCCACACCGACCGACAGATTGGGGAAGGAGGGCTTCAGCCTTTTCAACTCTGCCAGGGTTTCCAGCGCGCGCTGGAAGCTTTTGGGATTCTGGCGAATTTGGTTATGGATATCTTCCGGTCCGTCCAGCGAGACCCCGGTGCATACCCTGGCCTGTCGCACCTTCTGCAGTAGTTCTTCCACCCGGCTGACCGTCCGCTCGACCAAGAGGCCGTTAGACGGGATTTGAATATTCCGGGCTCCGGAATTTTTCTCAAAGGCAGCCGCGATGTCGGGCAGGTCAGGTCTCAGGTAGGGCTCGCCACCTGTAAAGGACACCGACAGCAGGTTGGGCAGGCTGCGGCTGATCCTCTCGATCTCATCGAGCGTGAGCTCGTTATGCTTCTTATTTAATTCCTCCCAATAAAAGCAATGCGTGCACAGTAGATTGCAGCGCGAAGTCACGAAGAAAATGAGATTTACCGGCAATCCCCGCTTTTTTACCAACCGTCCGGCGATCTTCAAGTCGCTGATCACGGGCATAGGGGCCATCTTACTAGGTCCTGACCATGAAGAACATCAGGAAAGCGCCGGAGCCGAAGACGATATTGGGTCCCCAGGCTGCCAGGAAGGGCGAGAGCAAGCCATTGGCACCCAGAACTTCAAAGGCCCCAAAGGCTCCCCAGTAGAAGATTCCAATCAAAACTCCAGTCGCCACTCCGTAAAGCGCTCCCCGTCTTCCCATGGAGAAGGCAAAGGGAATCCCCAGGACCGCCATGATGATGCTCACCACTGGAAAGGCCAGTTTTTTATAGAGATCGGTTTTCAAATTATCGACCTCAAATCCACCTTTTTGCAGTTCCTGGATGTACTGCCTGAGCTCCGTGTAAGTCATTTTGCTGGATTCTTTCACTTCCTGCTCAAAGTAGGGAGGCTGTTCGGGTACTACCAAAATCCTGCTTCTAAAGGTATCAAAGCCATTTTCCCGATTTTGGAAATCGCGGACAATCGCGTTCGAGAGCCTCCAGGCCTGGCTCGCTTGGAGCCATTCAGCTTTTTGGGCGGAAATGTAACGCTTCAGCCGGTTTTCGGAAAAATCCAACTCGTAAATGGTCAAATCCGCAAATGAGTCATGTTGGTAATCGAAATAGTTGTAGTTGTAAAGACGTCCATGTTCGCCGAAAATCCAGCTTTCTCCAGTCTGATAGTAGGTCTGAGCGGGCTGCCCTTTGATCACGTTTCTGAGGTTGTCCTGCCGCTGATTGGCGTAGGGAAGGACGTATTCCTGAAGAAGAAAAGCTGAAATTGCGATTCCCAGCGTCAGGCCCAGGACCGGAATCGAAACCCGATACAGGCTCACGCCGCATGACTTAAAGGCTGTAATCTGATTGGTCCTTTGCAGGACGCCGAAAGTAATCAGGGTCCCGATCAGGACCGCCATCGGGATGAGGATCACGAGGATGTGGGGCAAGAGGTAAAAGAAGTAGTCGAGCAAGATCGCATAGCTGATCTGATTGGAGTAAAGGTCATCCACCAGTTCAAAGAACGTAAATAGATAGAACAAGGCCACGCAGATGAGCAGGGCCGGCAGAATGTAAAGGAATAAGCTCCGCATCATATAGAGGTCCACGACACGGGCGAAGTGCAGCCGAACACGGAGAAAGAAAACCAGACTGGGGCTGAACAAACCTCTCAGCAGTCGCAGACCAGCGCCGATCCGGAGGCTGGTCCCACGCACCCTCTTACGGCTCCACAGGAGGGCGCGATTGTTGACTATAGCGGACAGCGGGCCTTTCTCTACCTGGCTGTAGCGGACGCTGAACAGGGCGAAGACTGCCAGCAGGATATTGGCGCCCCAGACACCTGGAATGACAGACAGCACCTGATTGGCGGCAAGCTGTGATCCGGTGGCAAAAAGGATGTAGTAAAGGAAAGCAATCACCATACTGGTGATAAAGCCGTAGCCTCTGCCGCCACGATGAGCATGAACGCCGAGCGTGACGCCCAAAACCGCAAAAATCAGAGCCGACAGGGGCAGGGCGATCCGCCGCTGCATCTCAATCTGGGCCAGGTGTTGCTCTTCGGGGGCGCCCTGGCTGATGTCGCGCAGCAACTCGCCAATCAACTTGCTGTCGGCGCTCCTGTCATTTTCCTGAGGCTGGGCCGTAGCGGGCAGATTCACCTGGACATCCTGTATTCCAAAGCGGCTGACGTTGTCTTTCATGGTGGCGGACTGCTGGAGGTTATAAATGGCCCCATTTTCCAAATGAAGCTGCATCCGGTCGGCCTTGGGACTGAAGGCGATCCTGCCCTGCTCTGAGACAATGATCCGCTCTTCTCCCTCGTGCCTCGTGTCGGCCAGGAAAACCCCCTTCCAGGAGCCGTTTCGCAAGTTAATGTCATCGACGTAAAGGATCATCCCGGGAAGGTCTTCGTTGAAGACCCGGGGCTTGATCTGTGACTGAACAGGCCTGAGTCCGATATCCTCCCGGATTTGATGAAGATTCCAGTTGCCCAGGGGCAGAAGGAAAAGGGTCAGGATCAGCGTTGCTGCCGTGACTGCGAGACCTATCTTGATGACGGGCCGGATCAGTCGAGGGATGCTGATTCCATTTGCGCGCATAGCGACGATCTCGCTGTCGCTCGAAAGGCGGCTGAACCCGATCAGCGTCCCGATCAGGAAAGCAATGGGAATCGTAAAGATCAGGATGCTGGGCAAGATCGACACAATCACTTCGAAAACCGTGGTGGCAGACGCGTTCTTGCGAATGAGCATCTCGGCCAGGCGGCCGAATTCGCGCGTAAAGACGACAAACGTCAGCACGAGCAGCGCAATGATGACCGGAGAGGTGATCTCGTGATAAATAACACGGTGAATCTTTTTCATGGCATGTGTGGCTCGCCACGCCTTTCTAGGATGACAAATGCTATCAGAAAGTCTCAGCCAGGCAACTCATCGTTGATCCACTCGATGACTGCGGCATCGCCCAGATGGATGTAGTATTGTAAAGTAGCAACTCGAATTCGCTCCATGCTTTACAATGATACTGCATGATGTTTATGGATCTCGGAAAGATATCGTTTACGCAGGCCTGGGCGCGTCAGGAGGAGACCGTCCGGCAGGTTGCCGGGAAAGAGGCTCCGGAGACGGTCTTTTTGCTGGAGCATCCTCACGTCTTTACGATCGGGCGCGTGGGACTTGCGGAGAATCTTCTGGCCGAAAAGGACTGGGACGGGAATCCCATCGAGCTTGTGCGCATTAACCGAGGGGGCGACGTGACCTATCACGGCCCCGGACAGTTGGTGGGCTATCCCCACCTGGACCTGCGCGAGCGCGGCCGCGACGTCCATTACTACTTGAGGAGTCTGGAAGAAAGCCTGATTCGCACGGCAGCGCGCTTCGGCATCGAGGCTTATCGCCGGGACGGGCTGACTGGAGTCTGGACGGACCAGGGGAAACTTGCCGCCATCGGAGTTGGAGTCCGGCACTGGATCACCATGCATGGCTTCGCCCTCAATGTGACTACCGACCTCCGCTATTTTCAATTCCTGAACCCCTGCGGGATCGCCGGCTGTCCGGTCACGTCCTTGAGCCTGTTGTTGGCGCGTCCGGTGACACTCGATGAAGTGAAGCCGGTGTATAGGGAGTGCTTTGAGGAAATTTTCAATACTCAGTACGAGCGGCGATGATCCGGGGCCGCTCTCTGGCCGAAGCAGCAGTCTCAGTGTCCCGCCGGGGCGTCGATTGGGCCCTTGCCGCGCTGGGGCGTAGGGGAGTTGGAGATCAGGCGGTTGAGGTCGTAGATCATCCCCTCACGGGTGTACGACGAAAATTCCAGGATGCCCGTATCCATTCGGATCGCATCTTCCGGACAGGCTTCGACACAGTAGCCGCAAAAGACGCACAGTCCCAAGTCGATATCAAAGCGCACCGGATATTTTTCAATCTGAGGATTCGGGTGCTCTCCTGCCACAATGTAGATGCAGTGGGCCGGACAGACCGTTTCGCACATCATGCAGGCCACGCACCGCGGAGATCCGTCTTCGCGCTGGGTCAGTCGATGCAGCGTGCGCAACCGACCAGCCAGAGGCCGTCTCTCTTCCGGGTACTGGAAGGTCTCGGCTGCCCGCTGGGCACGCCTTAATCCAAAAAGGTGTGCGCTATGGAGCGAGAGATTGCGGAAAAAATGGGCGGCGGTAATCTTCATCCCCTTGAGAACTTCAGGGAGATAAGTCCGTTCCCAGAAAGTAAGTTTCTCTTCGACTTTTTTTATGGCCATGGGGAACTAATCCTGCAGTAAGAGTATAAGAAATCCGGTCACTACGATATTGGCAATCGAGAGCGGCAGCATCATGGTCCATCCCAGCTTCATGAGCTGATCCCAGCGAAAGCGGGGGAGCGTCCAGCGAATCAGCATCAGGATGAAGCAGAAGAAAAACAGCTTCACCAGAAAGGCCGTCACTTGAAGGAGCATAACGGCCACCGTCGAAAGCTGCCAGGTGGCGCCCCAGGGGAACTGGAACCCGTCGGAATAAAGGTAAGGCACCTGCCAGCCGCCGAAGAACAGTACAGTGATCAGAGCTGCGCCCAGCACCGTTTCAATAAAATCCGTCAGATAGAACATACCGAACTTCATTCCGCTGTATTCGACGAAATAGCCGATGATTTCGGACTCTCCCTCCGGTATGTCAAAAGGCACCCGCTTGGTCTCGGCCATAGCCGCCGTGGCGAACAGGATGAACCCAAGGGGCTGCAAGAGGACTCCCCACATGGGAATCCAGCCGCCCAGCAACTGCCCCTGGGCAATCACCATTTCCTGCAGGCTGAGGGTGCCGTAAACCATCAGTATGCCGATGACGGTGGCACCCATGGTAATTTCGTAAGAGATCATCTGGCTGGAAGCGCGCACGCCCCCCAGCAGAGCGTAGTTATTGGCCGACGCCCAGCCGGCCAGCACGAACCCGTAAACGCCCATGCTCATCATGGCAAACACAAAGAGCAGCGCCACGTTGAGATCGAGGACCTGCAGGGACACCGTATAGCCGCCCAAGTCGTAAATTCCCCCGAAGGGAATCACGGCAAAGCTGATCGAGGCAAAAAAGAGGGCGATCACGGGGGCCATGGTGTGCAAAAAGCGATATCCCTGAGGCGGCGTAAAGTCCTCTTTGGTGATCATCTTGACCGCGTCGGCAATGATGTGGATCAGCCCCAGGAAGCGGAACCCGAAAATCGAGGCGCGATTGGCGCCGATCCGGTCCTGCATCAGGGCGCTCTGTTTGCGCTCCATCCAGGTCAGGAGGGAGGCGAAGATCATGATGATATTGAACATGAAGAACGCTTTGAGAAAACCGATCAGGTACTCCATCAGATCATCTCCCCAAATTCATTCATCTCTTCGTAGGATTTACCTTGCCATTCCATAAAAAGATCTTCAGCGGTCAGGTACACGAGCTGATGGCCTAACTTGAGAGCCAATCGGGTCAGGACCTCGTTGTCCGGACTGGCTTCTTCCGTAGGCAGCAGCGCCTGCTGAAAGCGCTGGATTCGCCCCTCGAAGTTGGTAAAGGTTCCATCCTTTTCGGCGTAGACGGCCCCGGGCAGAACGGCATGGGCTGAATCCGTGGTCCTGTTCCAGTTGGTCCCCTGGAATACGACGTAAGGAGCCTGCTTGAGCAGTTCCATTGCTTCCTGGGACTCAAAGCTGTGCTGGAAAACGTAAAGGAAGCGGATGTCGCCGGCGGCTGCCTTTTGCAGAATCTGCCTGGCGTCACCGGCCAGTCCCAGAGCTTGCGCCCCCCGGCTGTTCGGGTTTTTATCGGCGCGCACCAGGAAGCCATCCTGGTATCCCTCTTCCTCCCAGGGATTTTGATAAGCCACTTGCGAAATTCCCAGCATCTCCACGAAGAGTTTCCTGATCAGATAAAGCTCTTCGTTGGAAAGCTGGGGTGAGGCGATGACGCCGACGCTCCCGGATTCGTGCTCCTCCAGGGCTGTGTTCAGAGTCGCAGCAACTTCGGTCAGGACCGCATCCCAGTCGGATGGCTCCAGGCTGCCCGATCGGCGCAGGTGCGGATATTCGATTCGGTTCTTATCGATAAACTCATAGCCGAAGCGCCCCTCGTCGCACATCCACCATTTGTTGACATGAGGGTTGAAGCGGGGTTTGACTCTTACCACCCGCTTTCCGCCGGCTTTATAGGACCTGTCGCTAGCGTTGAAATGCAGCTTGATATTGCAGCCGCGAGCGCAGCGGTTGCAGACCGAATCCTGCATATTGAGGTACCAGACCCGGCACTTGAAGCGGAATTCGCGCTCGGTCAGCGCCCCCACCGGACAGATGTCGATCACGTTGCCCGAGTATTTGTTGTCCAGAGTTTTCTCCGGATAGAGATCGATCACCGAACTGTTGCCGCGCTGAAAGATGCCCAATTCGTTGGTCTTTGAAATCTCTTCCGTGAAGCGCGTGCAGCGGGTGCAAAGGATGCAGCGTTCCTGGTCCAGGACTACGTGGGTTCCGAGCGCGTAAGCCTTCTTGCGCTTGATCTTGTCTTCCAGGAAGCGGCTCTCGTAGCGGCCGATGTCCATGTAATAGTTCTGCAAGTCGCATTCACCGGACTGATCGCAGACGGGGCAGTCCAGCGGATGATTAATGAGCAGGAACTCGAGCATGGCCCTGCGCGAATCCTTCACTTTATCCGAGGATGCGATCACCTTCATTCCGTCCTGCACCAGGGTGTTGCACGAGATCTGCTGCTTGGGCATATTCTCGACTTCAACCAGGCACATCCGGCAGCTTCCGGCAATCGAGAGTCCAGGATGGTAGCAGTATCGAGGAATATAAATCCCGAGCTTCTCGGCTGCCTGAATAACAGTCGTCCCCTCGGGTACGATTACTTCCTGTCCGTCTATCGTAAGGCTGGGCATAGCTCCTCAAACTCTTCCGGAAACTTCACCAGAAATCCCTTCAAGGACATGGCGGCGCCGTCGCACAGCGCGCAGATACTGGTTCCGGTCATGTTGACAGTGAGATCAAGCAGATTCCGGACATCTTCCGGATGCCCGTTGCCGTTTAACAACCTGGTGAGGATTTTGTAAACCCAACCCGTGCCTTCTCGGCAGGGGGTGCACTGACCGCAGGACTCGTGAGCAAAAAAGTGCATGATGTTGTGAGCTGCCCCCACGGCGGAAATGGTCTCGTCCAGAGCAATCACGGCGCCCGAGCCGAGCATCGAGCCTGCCTTGTTCAGGCTGTCGAAATCCAGAGAAATATCGATTTCGTCGGCCTTCAGAATTGCCGACGAGGCGCCTCCGGGAATGACACCTTTGAGCTTTCTGTTCTCCAGTATCCCTGCGCCCTGCTCGTAGATCAGCTCGCGCAGGGAAGTTCCCAGAGGCAACTCGTACACTCCGGGCTTATTGACGCTGCCGGAAAGAGCAAAGAGCCGCGTGCCGCCGTTGCGCTCAATTCCAATCTTTGCGAACCACTCTCCCCCGTTCTGGATAATCTTGGGCAGATGCGCGAGCGTCTCCACGTTGTTAATGACGGTCGGGCAGTCGAACAGGCCCACTACAGCAGGAAAGGGGGGCTTCAGCCTGGGCCAGCCTTTTTTCCCTTCCAGGGACTCGAGCAGGGCCGACTCTTCACCGCAAATGTAGGCGCCGGCGCCGCGATGAATGTGCACGTCCAGCTGGAAATCAGTGCCCAGTACGTTCTGGCCCAAAATGCCGGCTTCATATGCCTCATTCAACGCCTTGTGCGTGATTTCATAGGGGCGCACGTACTCGCCCCGGATGTAGATGTAGGCCATGTGAATGCCGACGGCGTGGCAGCAGATGATGATGCCTTCCAGCAGCCGGTGGGGGTCCCATTCCAGGATGTAGCGATCTTTGAAGGTGCCGGGCTCGGCCTCGTCACCGTTGACGGCCAGATAAATGGGCTTGCCGGTATTGCGAGGGACAAAGGACCACTTGCGACCGGTCGGGAACCCGGCTCCGCCAAGGCCGCGTAGATTGGAGGTGACGACTTCGTCGGCTACCGCTTTCGGCTCCATCTGCAACGCTTTGAGCGCTGCTTCATAACCACCCTGCCGGCGGTACCAATCCAATCCTTTGGCCTCTTCGTTTCCGAAGTTTTCCGATACCAGCTTGACGATGGGCACTAGGCCAACTCCTCCAAGATCTCATCCACTCTCTCCGGCGTCAGCTCATGCTGGTAGTAGCCGTCCAATTGCAGCATCGGAGCATATTCGCAGGCTCCCAGGCAATCGGGAACGGCTTCCCAGCTTACCCGGCCGTCTTCCGTGATTTGGCCGTCCTGAACCCCTAGCTTCTCCTGCATGTAGGCCTTGATTTGGTCGGCGCCGCGGATCCAGCAACTGATGCTCATGCAGAGCCGGATATGGTGCCGTCCCATCGGGCGTTTAAAGTAGAGGGTATAAAACGTAGTCACTTCCCGAACATCGACAATCGGTACCTCCAGAGACTGAGATACAAACTCCTCCGCCTCCTGCGAAATGTAACCCTGCTGCTGATGAACCAGGTGCAGCGTGGGCAGCATCGCTGCCCTTTTGTTCGGATATCGTTTCAGAATTTCGGCGAACAGCTTTTGATTTTGCGAGGTCAATTGAAATTTTTCGGTCAACGGTCCAACTCCCCCGCAATCATATTGACGGAACCAAAGGTGGGGATCAGGTCGGCGATTTGTTCCCCTACGATGATATTTCTCAGGGCCGCCATGATCGGGAAACAAGGGGGATGGCAGCGCACCCGCCAGGGACGGTCTGTACCGTCGCTGACGATGTAGAAGCCCAGTTCGCCGTTTCCACCCTCCACCGGATAATAGATCTCTCCCTTGGGCGGACGGATTCCGTGGCCGTCCATGATGATCTTAAAGTGGTTCATCAGAGCCTCGATGTTGGAGTAAACTTCCTCTTTGGCCGGCAGCCAGGCATCGGCGTCGGCGGCGTTAACCCGGTCGTGATAGCGTTTTTGTGAACCCTCCAGCGTGGGCTCGATCAGCACTTCGTTTTTCAACAGGCCGGCGGTCTTTCCGAATTTGCCCAGGTCGGCCATCAAATCGGCATCGATCACGCGTCCTTCAGCGTCCACGTTGGTAGCTCCCTCAGGAATAGCGTCCAAGGCCTGCTCGACAATGCGGATGGACTGCTCCATCTCCTCCATTCGTACCAGGTAGCGATCGTAGTTGTCGCCCTTCTCGCCAATGGGAATGTCGAAATCCAGGCGATCGTAAACGTGATAGGGAAAGGCTTTGCGAACGTCATAATCCACGCCCGTGCTGCGCAGGAAGGGACCCGTAATTCCGAAGGCAATGGCTTCATCGGCCGTAATGACCCCGGTGCCGCGCATCCGGTCATAGAAGATGCGGTTGCGGGTCAGGAGACTGTCGATTTCTTTCAGCACTTCACGAGTCTTGATCAAGACACGCCGGCAGTGATCCTCAAAGCCCTCGGGAAGATCGGCTTTGACTCCTCCAATCCGTCCATAGGAGATGGTCAGGCGGGCTCCCGTGACATTCTCCACCAGTTCCCAGAGCCATTCCCGGGCCTTGATCATGTAAAGGAAGACCGAAAAGGCGCCCAGTTCCATGGCTGACGCTCCAATGCAGGTCAGGTGGTCGCAGACGCGAGAGATCTCGCTCATGATCACCCGGATGTATTCGCATCGCTCGGGCACTTTCAATCCCATCAATTTCTCGACCGCGGCCGCGAAGCCAAAATTGTTGATCAGGGGGGAGACGTAGTTGAGCCGGTCGGTATAGGGGAAGCACTGAGTGTAAGTGCCGGTTTCGCAGTGTTTTTCAAATGCCCGGTGCAGGTAGCCAATCTCCACGTCGGCTTCCCGGATCAGCTCGCCGTCCAGATCCACTTTGATCTGGATGACTCCATGCATCGCCGGGTGGGAAGGCCCGACGTTCAAGAGCATGGTCTTCTCTTTTTTTTCCATTCTGATGTGGTGGGGGGGTCTGGTCCTGCGTTTTGCGTTTTTG
>JBOGJG010000288.1:0-31362 GCA_050747825.1 Acidobacteriota bacterium
TGGTGGAGGTGGTTTCCAAGCTCGATCTGAGGCCGCTGTTTGTGCAGATTCTGGTTTTGGCGCAGGCGATCGGCTTGTTGAAGTTGGGACGGGTGAGTTTGGACGGGACGAAGGTCAAGGCCAACGCCTCCAAGCATAGCGCTTTGGTGTCCGTGCCGTCCAAACGGATACCGGGGGTGCCGTGGGAATGCACGATCTGGAGCTCTTTCGTAATGGAAGAAGTTATGGATGTGTGGAAGTGACGAGTACGGTGATAGGCGACATTGCCGCCTTACGGAACGCCTTGAGAAAGAAAGGGCGAACCATCGATGCACCGGAACTACATCGCACATGGTTGCTGAGTCTGGGTCGGAAACCTCCTCTTGGGAATTTCAAGAAGAACCGTGACACGTTGATAGCGGTTCTTCGAGAGTTTGAAGAAGATGTAATCACTGACTTTTCAATTCTTCGATTCAACGATGACAATCCTCGGATTCAGAAGCTAAGAGAACTAAGAGAAGCTTTTGGCATCTGGCACGGTCACCCAATTGAAACTGGCCAAGGATCCATGTCTGAGATTCTGCTCAGAGAGGCGCCATCCGGAGGGTGCTTTGGCACTAATCAGGTTGTCGCTGCTGTTGAACGAGAGGCGGCAAGATAACATTCGCAAGTTGCAGAGTTGCCACAACGCTAACCGACACTTTTTCGTGTTCATCGATGCAGCCACAGATGTGACCCACCTTGCGATGAAGCTCCCGGGAGATGGAATGGCCCAACTACCGTCTCCGCCCCAGCTACCGGAACCGATTAAGGAGACGACCGTCTGGGTCGCGACTTGGATCGAGCAGCAGACGTACAACGTTTGGCATTGCGCACCAGGACAACGGTGGGCAGATCTTGGAGACCTCCACATTCCTTGAAACCATTTGGAAAACCCGATTGTCTGTCACACCTGTTGCTTCGCTCGTTCTACCTGCCTACTCCCTAGCCACAAGATATAATCCAGAGGCATCTTGAGCCCGGGAGCTCAACCATGAATATCGAGCAGCTGCGCTTAGAGTTAGAGCGGCTGCGGCAGGAAAATCAGCAGTTGCGAAAAGCGCTGTGCTCCCTCCAAGAGAGGACTGGGCGCCATACCTCTGTATCGCCACCGCACAGCCAGTCTAAGACCGAAATCAGCAACCACTCCGGAGCAGAAGCGAAAGTTTCTCTCTTTCGAAATCTCTTCAAAGGACGAGACCTGTTGGTTTCTGGCCGTCGATTTCGACAAGGCCGGCTGGGAAGAAGACATCGCAGCCTTCCGAACAACCTGCCACGATTTTGACGTGATCCCTGCAATCGAGCGCTCCCGATCCGGAAAAGGGGGCCACGCCTGGTTTTTCTTCCAATTCCCGGTTCCGGCCTCCACCGCCAGAAAGATGGGATGTGCGCTTCTGACCTACACAATGGAGCGCCGCCACCAACTGGGACTCGATTCCTATGACCGGCTATTTCCCAGCCAGGATACGATGCCCAAGGGAGGTTTCGGGAATCTGATCGCGCTTCCTCTTCAAGCAGGACCGCGTCGCCAGAGAAGCACCCTCTTTCTTGACAATAATCTTGAACCCTACCCTGATCAGTGGGCCTTCCTCTCCCGCCTGGAGAAGATTCCCTTTCAGAAAGTGGAGTCGATCGTCGCCGAAGCCCAGCAGGCCGGAAAAGTCCTGGGCATCCGGTTGAGCCTGGAAGACGAGGACGAAGTCTCAGAAAAAACACCCTGGCTCAAGGCGATTCGACACCACGAAGACTTACCGCTCGATTCGATCCCTTCCCAGGTCAAAATCACGTTGAGCGGTCTCCTCTATATTGAAAAGGAAGGGCTCCCGACGGCCCTTCTGAACCGATTGATCCGCCTGGCAGCCTTTCAAAATCCGGACTTTTACCGGGCTCAGGCGATGCGCCTGTCCACCTTTGCGAGGCCAAGGATCATCGGATGTGGCCAAGACTTTCTTCAACACATCGCACTGCCTCGAGGCTGTCTGGAAGAAGTCCTCGAGTTTTTTAAGTTCCTGAGAGTAAAAGTCCTAACAGATGATCAACGTTTCTCTGGAACACCCGTTACCTGCCGATTCCACGGGACGTTACTCCCCCAACAAAAACAGGCTCTAAAGGCTCTTTTGGAGCAGGACACCGGAATCCTCTCTGCTCCCACGGCCTTTGGCAAAACGGTCGTAGCCGCCGCGGCCATCGCTGCACGAGGCGTCAACACGCTCGTGCTGGTCCATCGCAATCTCCGCGTTCAGCTTTGAACAGGTCCTCCGATCCGTGAAAGCCCGCTACGTCCTGGGCCTGACGGCGACGCCGGTCCGCAAGGACGGCCATCATCCCATTTTCCGGATGCAGTGCGGACCCATCCGCTATCATCTGGACGCCAGGGCGCAGGCGGCACGAAGGCCGTTCCAGCACCTCGTGATCCCCAGACCGACACACTTCCGCCTGCCGGAGTCCCAGGAACTATCGATCCAGCAGATCTTCGCAAAACTGGCAGCCGATCCCTCCCGAAATGATCAGATCTTTGACGACTTGGTCGCGGCCCTGGATGAAGAGCCCTGGAAATCGACCCCAATCAGTACATCTGGCGCCGCCGGATTCAGCAGTATGGACCCCGCCTGGATAAGCCTTATTCGTTCTATGATTGGATCCACCAGGCGCGCAGAGAAGTGCGAACGCGCGGAGAGATTCCGCTAGAACTTGCGGTTGAGCCTGGAGGCGCTGAGTTCGCGGATCCGGCGAAGGAATTCGACAGCCCCGACCAAAAGATCTCCGAGCCGGATCCGAGAGGGAGAATCTACAGGGATGCAGAAGGCTTAATCAAGGTTGAGACGATTGTGGTTCCGAGTACCTCCGCCGAGGCCACATGGGCAAGAGTTCACCTGATCTTTAATCCCGACCTGACCCAGAAAGCTCACTGGAATAATGAGGTTGATAACATGGCCGTCTGGGTAGACCCGCCAGCCGGCTGGGAAGTGGATGCGCAACTGTTGAGCGTCCAAAGTCCTCCGCAGCCCGTCAGCCAGGAAGAGCGCCGGGCAGAATTCGAAATTCGCGGCCCTGCCGGGGCATCCGCGGTTGTGCCCGCCTATGCTCTCTATTACGTTTGTGAAGCTGTGGACGGTACCTGCTTGTATCGCCGCCAGGATATCCAGCTACGGATCGATCCACAGAAAGCGCAATCGGAATGAACGGCTGTTACGGATGAACGGGATTAGCTTGAGGGTAAGACGATGAGGCCCCGCTTGAGCAGCGCACGCAGGTCGCAGAGGAGGCGCCGCCACCCACAATCGAGCAAGAGGAAATCAGATCCCCTCCCGGCGAGAAAGAAGAACTCACTGAAAGCGCAAGCCCTTACCCGCTGATCGCCCTGATCGGAGTGCTTTTCATGGCTGGAGCCGGCCTCCTGCGGATTTACAGACGGGGAATCTCCCGAATGCGCAGCACTTTGCGCAGCACTTAATGAACGGCGTTGGGTATGGCCAAGGTGAAAGGTGCAATCACGGCGTCGAATTTTGCGCCCTCGGGGGAGACCATCCAGTAGGTCCCGTGCATGCTGCCAACAGCGGTCCCCAGTGGGCAGAAGCTGGTGTATTCAAAACTCTCCCCCGGTTCCAGCACCGGTTGCTCTCCGACCACTCCCGGTCCTTCCACCCGCTGCATGTGACCATCGGAATCGGTGATGATCCACTCGCGACTGATCAGTTGTGCCGTCTCGGATCCCACGTTTGAGATACGGACCCGATAAGCGAAGAAGTAGCGCTGCTCTCGGGGAGAGCTGCGCTCCGGAATATAAGAGCTCGTAACCTGTACACGGATTCCGTTTGTCGTTTTGTCGCTCATTGAAGTCGCCACCAAAGATTATGCCACCATTGACGCTCCGCGGAATCTTACTCACCCACGGGGCTCTGGGAAAAGTGAACGTAGGGGAAACATTTAGGCATTTCAGCACAATGATAGTATCGGGAAGCGCAATTGCCCGCCTGCGGTAGGTTCTGTCAAAGATATAACGGTCGCTCACCAGGGGCAGGGTCCAGTCACAAAAAGTTGTTTGTCTTGAGCGCGATGCTGCGTAATAATCGACTCTAGAAAGGAGGACAAAATGGCTTCAAACGTCCAGACTGTTAAGACATCCCATCAGAACTTCAACCAGCGGAATTTCGATGCCGTGGTGGGGGCTTTCGATCCGCAAAGCGTTTACCGAGACCATGCCCGAGGGGTAAACTTTAGCGGCCACGATGAGCTTAAGACTTTTCTCCAGAGATGGGTGGACGCCATGTCAGACGCTCAAATCACTGAGCCAACCTACTCCGAGGCAGGGAACGTGGTGATCGCCCAATTCACCGGTCGCGGGAGAAACGATGGCCCGCTTGGACCATTGCCCCCCAGTGGCAAAGAGATCACATTGCCTTTCTGCGAGGTGATTCGTTTCAATGAGCAGGGAAAAATCAGCTCAGTTGACGCTTACTACGATCAGCTCACCATGCTGGTGCAGCTAGGGCATGCTCAGCCGACGGTTGCCTGATTTTTCGTAACCATGTCTATGGCTTCAAAGGTGGTTGTGACCGCGGGCTTTCTCCTGTTCGTCGCCTATGTGGTCTATTCGTCCCTGACTATCAGCCGCTTTCGCTGTGAGGTTTGCATGGAGTTCAGGGGGCAGACCGCCTGCAGGAGCGCCATCGGCGCAACAGAAGAGGAGGCCAGGCGCGCCGCAATCGACAATGCCTGCGCGCAACTGGTCTCGGGAGTCACGGATACGATCGCCTGCTCGCAGACCCCTCCCAGCAGTGTCAGTTGTGAAGAACCTCAATGAGACGGCGAAGCTCCCATGCGGAGCTGTAGCTGACGACCCTGCGACCGCCTTCGCTTAAGTGTCAGTATCCAGGGCCACCTCGTGGATCTCCAGTTGGCCGTGCCCCTTGAACATATCCTTAGGAGGAACGCGACTATGCGCCTCCTTGAAAGCGTCGCTCCGCGTCCAGGCGTGAAAATGCTGCTCGCTTTCCCAGAACGTGAGCACGATGAAGAAATCGCCCTTAATGGGCCTTAGCACCAGATTTCGGATAAAGCCCGGCTGCCCATCGACCAGCCCTTTCCTGGTTCGGAATCGATCAAGAAAGCCCTCCTCATAACCTTCAGTCACAGGCACGCGGTTCTGTACTACGATCAATTTTTCCTTCCTCCAGTGAGTGAGCTTCCGTAAGTTCGGGCGTGCCAGGAACGAGAGAAAGGCTTCTCAAATTCACCGTCCCGGAACTGCTGAAGGCGTGTGAGCAGCAAGTCAAAGACCGGGGTATCAGGAGTTACGTGGCCCGAGGCAACCACCTCATAAAATTCCAGATGGTCAACTGACTGGATCTCCCCCCGGTTGTCCCGGTAGTAGATCCTGCTGGCGTTCAAGCCGTCCAGTCCGAATGCTTCTTTTAGTTCCTTGAAGTTCCGCACGAAACTGTCGGTTGAACAGCCGGAAACACCGTTGTCAGACCAGGCAGCCGTGACTGCAAAGCGGTCAAAGAGAATCTCGCAAGCCGACCGAACGGAAACACCGTGCGTGACCCAGCCGGCCTGAAAGTCTTGCAGCCGGTTACGGATCAACTCCTGATCCCGAGGCCCGAGCTTTTGGCTGAACCCGTGGATCCAAAGACGCGCGTCGCCGGGTAGCGGCACAAATCTGCTTAAGTCCATCCAGGAATTGTATCAGACCAGTCATTGGTTTAAGCCAGCGAATCACGCAAATGACGTGAATCAAAGCCGGGAAACCGAGAGCCGGTAAAGCGTGACAGGGTAAGTTTTCCCTTTGACCGTCTCCTGGCCAAGCTCTTCGACCGGGATGCTTTGGTCCAGCCGGCGCCGGGTCTCGCCGCTGATGAGGATTTCGCAATTATACTTTTTGGTCAATCCCTCAATTCGGGAAGCGGTATTGACCACATCGCCTATGGCCGTGTACTCCATCTTGTCTGGGGAACCGATGTTTCCCACCACCGCCTCCCCGGTGTGAATGCCGATGCCGATTTGAATGGGCGCCGCCCCACGGGCCTGCAGGTTCCGATTCAATTCCTCCAGCCTGGCTATCATCTCTCCAGCCGCCCGTACGGCGTTAGGACTCGACTCAGGATCGGCCAGAGGCGCGCCAAAGATTGCCATGATGCCGTCTCCCATGAATTTGTCCACCAGACCCCTGTTGCGCTGGATCACCTCAACCATCGCACTCAAGTACTCGTTCAGGTCCCTGACGAGGATTTCAGCCTCCATCCCCTCCGAGCGTGTGGTGTAATTGCGAATGTCGGAAAAGAGCACCGTGACCTCCTTCCGCTCGCCGGCCAGGGCGAGATGTTCCGGTCTTTCCAGAATCTGGCGGATGACTTCATCGCTGACGTAGCGCTTGAAGAGATTACGCAGGCGGCGGCGCTCCCGCCCTTCCAGCAAGTAGTTGATCCCCTGGCTTACTGACAGGGCTAGAAAAGCGCCCGCCAGCGGGCCCACCACAGGCACCCACCAGCCCTGGGCAAAAAAGTACACCACCGCCAGGTAGACATAGACTGCCAGCAGCCCCAGGATCAGCGCCGCCGCCGAAAGCGGGGACAGCAAGAAACAGAGCAGGGCCAGTGCAACTACCACGCCCGCGATCAATAAAACTGAAGTGGCCGCATCGACCCTGTAAATGAAGTCCTTCTCCAGAAGCGTCGCCAGCGCGTGCGCGTGGATCTCGACTCCCGGCGTGCGGACCGAGTAACGCTCCCGCGTCCTCTCCTGCCAGTAGTAAAGAGGCGTCGAGTGAAGGTCGTCGTCGCCAACCGGAATCGTTGACCAGGGCCAGCGCAGTACCTGTGCCGACTTGGTCCACAAAGATCCTGCCCGAACTGGCAGGCGTGACGGCTCCTACTCCAGCTTCCCACACGAGCACTCCGGAAGTGTCCGAAAATGAGAACAGAGCTGCTCCCGCCGGCACCGAATCGCCGGGGTCTGCCTCGATCACCGCATAGCCAACCTTGATTTCACCTTGGGCGAAAACCAGGAAGAGTAGACATCCCGAGGCCCATGACGCCGCCAGAAAATACCGCCACTGAAGAACCTTGCCAGCCATAAATCTACTTCCTCCACTTGATTCTTTGTGATAGGGCCTAAGTGCTAAAGGGTAGCGCCTTGCCGTGCAATTGTGCAAGACTCTGTTTGAGGACTTCTGTTTGAAGAAGACATGTTAAAAGAGGTGACATCTGCTTTCGCTTTGGTGCTGATCGCTCTGCTGGCTGTCAGCGGGCACAAGGTGCTCCTGGGTGAAGAGAAGACCCTGTCCCAAGTCGATCTGCTGAGCTTTTTTGAAGAAGAAGAGCCGCGGGGTGAAGGACTGCGAAAGGTAAGCATTGAAAGCGTGGACCAGTGGCAGCGCAAGCGCCGGCAGATTGAGAAGCGCATCCTTCACGTCATGGGGCCTTTCCCGGCATTTTCCGAGCCCCTGGTCATTGAAGTGACGATCGAAGAACAGCTCCCTGATTTCCTTCGCCGAAAAATCCGTTACACCTCCGGCACGGGCGACTCGGTCACCGCCTGGCTGTTGATTCCGGAGACTGGCGCTTCGAAACTGCCGGCTATCGTGGCGCTTCATCCGACGGCCCCGACCGGCAAGGACGTGGTGGCCGGCATCGGCCATCGTCCGGGGCGCAATTACGGCGAAGAACTGGCGCGTCGCGGCTATGTGGTTTTGGCTCCTGACATTCTCACGGCCGGAGAGCGAGTGCTGCCAGGGAAGGGGGCTTATGAAACGAACGGTTTCGACCGGGACAATCCTCAGTGGTCGATGATGGGCAAAATGGCCTGGGATCACCGGCGCGGCGTGGACGTGCTGGCTTCTCTTCCCCAGGTGGATGGGGATCGAATCGGCACCATCGGCCACTCACTTGGCGGCTACAACGCCATCTGGCTGGCGGCTTTCGAGCCGCGCATCAAGGCGGCGGTCTCCAGTTGTGGCTGGGCATCCCTGAGCGGAGCGCCGAGCCCATTCCACTTCTCGCGTCGGGAGTGGTTCGTCCATTTCCCCGCCCTGCGTCTTTATCTGAGTGCAGGCATCACACCGTTTGATTTCCACGAGGCGGTCGCCCTCATCGCTCCGCGGGCCTTTTTAAACTACTCGACCAAGCAGGACCAATTTTTTCCCAACTGGCAGGACATCGCCCAGGATGCCGAACAAGTCCGCCAGGTCTATCGGCTGCACAAATCCGAAGAAAACTTCAGATTCGTCCTGGGAGAAGGTGAGCACGACTTCCCCGATGCCGTCCGTCTCCAGGCCTATGCTTTCCTGGACAAATTCCTCAGGCGATAAGATAAGAATGGTACGACTCCTCTGCTCATGGTTCATGCTTGTCTGCCTGGCAGTCCCTGCCGGGGCAGTCGAGCCGCAAGACTACGATGTGGTTATCTACGGCGGCACCAGCGCGGCCGTAGCGGCCGGCGTCCAGGCCGCCCGCATGGGCAAGTCTGTGGTGCTTGTCTGCCCCGAGGAGCACCTGGGCGGCATGACCAGCGGAGGCCTGGGCTGGACTGACACGGGCAATAAGGCCGTCATCGGGGGGCTGGCGCGCGAGTTCTATCACCGAGTCTGGAATCACTATCAGAGTCTCGATGCCTGGCGCTGGCAGAAGAGAGAAGAGTATGGCAGCCGCGGCCAGGGCACTCCGGCTATTGATGGCGAACTGCGTACGATGTGGATCTTTGAGCCTCAGGTGGCGGAACAGGTCTTCGAAGACCTCGTCGCAGAGCTGAACATTTCGGTGCGTCGCAATCGCTGGCTGGACCGGGAATCAGGTGTCCAGAAGAAAGGCCCTCAAATCATCTCCATCCGCATGCTCAACGGCGAGACCTATCGGGCAAAGATGTTTATTGACGCGACTTATGAAGGAGACCTGATGGCTGCAGCGGGCGTGGACTACCATGTCGGCCGCGAGGCCAACAGTCTCTACGGCGAGCAGTGGAACGGCGTGCACAAGGACGCCCGCCATCACGGCCACTATTTCAAGGAACCCGTGGACCCCTATATCTTGCCGGGCAACCCTTCCAGCGGACTCCTCCCCCGCATCAGCGCCGACCCGCCGGGAGAGAACGGCCAGGGGGACCATCGAATCCAGGCGTACTGCTTTCGGATGTGTCTCACCAGAGTCCCTGAAAATCGGGTTCCATTCCCCCGCCCTGACGGTTACGACCCCGGACAGTATAAGCTGCTGCTCAGGGTTTTAGAGACCGGCTGGCGGGAAGTCTTTCAAAAGTTCGACCCCATTCCCAACGACAAAACCGATACCAATAACCATGGTCCTTTCAGCACCGATAACATCGGGATGAACTACGACTATCCCGAGGCGTCCTACGAGCGCCGGCGGGAAATCATCAGGGAGCACGAGCTTTATCAGAAAGGCCTCATGTATTTTCTGGCCAACGACCCGCGCGTGCCCGAGGATGTCCGGCAACCCATGAGGGAATGGGGATTGGCCCGGGATGAGTTTGCAGACAACGGCCACTGGCCCTACCAGCTTTACATCCGTGAAGCCCGGCGCATGATCGGCCGTTACGTCATGACCGAGCATGATTGCCTGCTCAAGCGCTCAACACCTGAACCGGTCGGAATGGGCTCCTATACGATCGATTCCCACAACGTGCAGCGCTACGTAACCGAGCAGGGTCACGTGCAAAACGAGGGCGACGTTGGAGTACGCACCGAGCAGCCTTATCAGATCGCCTACGGCAGCATGACTCCACAGGAGAGCCAGTGCACCAACCTGCTGGTTCCAGTCTGCCTCTCCTCGTCCCACATTGCTTACGGCTCGATCAGGATGGAGCCGGTCTTCATGATCCTGGGACAATCGGCGGCCACGGCAGCCGCCCTGGCAATTGACCACAAAATCCCAGTGCAGGAAGTCAAATATGAGCAGTTGCGCGAGCGCCTGCTCCAGGCTGGCCAGGTCCTAAGTGGCGGGTAGCGGGGGGCGGGGGGCGGGTGACGGAGTGAGGGAGACGCGAACGGTGGAAAGTCTCACACGGTTGGTCAGGCAGGAATATGATGAGTTCATATTTCCGTGCGTCAAACCGCTGTACCGGGATCCGATCGTCATGGTCCGGGCGGCTGGAGTGGAGGTCATCGATTCCGAGGGACGGCGCTACCTGGATTTTTTCAGCGGCATTCTGAGCACCTCCGTGGGCCACTGTCATCCGGAAGTCGTCGCCCGAGTGCAGGAGCAGGTGGCCACGCTCGGCCACACCTCCACGCTTTACGTCACTCAGAACCAGGTTGAGGTGGCGCGCCGGCTGGCTGAGCTGGCTCCCGGCCGGCTGCGAAAATCGTTCTTCGTGAACAGTGGAACGGAAGCCATCGAGACCGCCATCATGGCCGCCTGCATCTACACGGGAAGAAGCGAAATCATCGCCCTGCGCCATGCCTACTCAGGGCGCAGCTTCCTGGGGACCAGCCTCACAGCACACGCACCATGGCGGCCTCTGGCAGGCTCCATCCCGGGAGTCCATCACGCGCTCTCACCCTACCCTTACCGCTCTCCCTTCGGCGATCAGAGTCCGGAAGCCGCGGCCCAATCCTTTGCTCGTGATCTGGAGGAGGTCATCAGAACGACTACGACCGGCAAGCCGGCTGCCTTCATCGCTGAGCCGATTCAGGGCGTCGGCGGATGCATCGTGCCGCCGCCAGGGTATTTCCAACGGGCGGCCGAAATCATCCGCAGACATGGAGGACTCTTTATAGCCGACGAGGTCCAGACCGGCTTGGGCCGCACCGGCCACCAGTGGTTCGGCATCTCTCATTGGGACGTGGAACCTGACATTGTGGTGATGGCCAAAGGCATCGCCAACGGTTTTCCCGTCGGCGCCGTGATCACCCGCGACGAAATCGCGGCAGCCTGGAGTGCCAAGACGATCTCCACGTTTGGCGGAAATCCGGTGTGCATGGCCGCAGCCGAGGCCACACTGGAGCTGATGGTGGCAGAGGACACGCCGCAGCGTTCGGCGCGCCGCGGCGACCAGTTGCGGGAGGGCCTGGAAGCACTTTTTCAGCGGCACCCCTGGATCGGTGAGGTCAGGGGGATGGGTCTCATGCAGGCGCTGGAGATCGTGGAGGACCGGCGCACCAGGGAGCCCAGCCCGCAAAAGGCAGGCGCCCTGCTGGAAGCGGCCAAAGAGGAGGGACTACTCATCGGTGTAGGCGGCCTTTACGGGCAGGTCATCCGGCTCGGCCCCTCCATGCTGATCAGCGAGCAGGAACTGGACGACGCTCTCCAGCGTCTGGGCCGGGCCTGCCAGCGTACGGAAGCTGCGGTATAATTTATCTTTTTCGCACAGATCAGGTTCCTGGAGGACAGAATGCAAGGAAAAAAGATATTTATTTGGCTGGCTGCTATGGTCTTTAGTGTGACGCTCTTTTTATCAGCCTGCTCCAACGCTCCCGCGACTTCCGGTCTTGCATCGAATGCTCCAGTCGAGTTCACAGACGTGGAAGCGCAGACGCGGGAGTTCATCGGCTATTACCAGTCGATCCAGCTCAATCCTGAGCAGCAGAAAATTAAGGAACGCGCACTCGCGCCACTGCCGGCAGCCTGCTGCTCCGACAATTCGATGCTGAAGTGCTGCTGCCCCTGCAACTTTGCCAAAACGGTATGGGGGCTCTCTAATCACGCTATCGCCAACCTCGGCCATGGCGAGGAGCAGGTCAGGGAGCTTGTACTGGACTGGATAAACTTTATCAATCCCGAGGGATTCGACGGCCAGGCCTGTTACGAGGGACGCTGCGACACTCCTTTCAGCGTCAGCGGCTGTGGCGGCATGAAATCCAATCAGCTCGTCCTTTAGGTCTAACAGCCTGTATCTGGACAGGAGGAGTCCAGATACAGGCTGCTAACCTCAGAGGAAAGTTCCGGCATGCTCGCGTACGCGCTCGCCGTGTTCGCGCAAGGCCTGCAGGAGCTCCGGCTCGGGCGACCGCCAGTTTTCCAGCAGAGCGAGATTATCTTCCAATTCCGCGCGCCCGTGCGGGGCCATCAGGGCAACGGAAACATCGGGGTTGGCCAGCACGAACCGGTACCACTCACGGGCTGCGGGCGCTGTCCAACCTTCGGGATCTGCGGAGGTCGATTTCAACAGAGCCTTCCAGCGCAGGCAGGTAAAGGCGACTACAGGAATACCGTTCTTGCGCGTGACCGGGAAGACTTCCGTCTCCGCTCCTCGATGGGCGGCATTGTAGCGAACCATCAACAGGTCGAGCAGTCCGCTCTGAGCCCACTCGGCCGCCAGCTTTCTCTGGTGGGTCGTCAGGCCGAACAGCCGCACCTTGCCTTCTTTGCGGGCCACTTTCAGGTATTCGAGTGCCCCGCCCGGACCGGTAATCTCCTGCCACTCCGAAGGGCTCTCCACGTAATAAAATGTCAGAACGTCGATACGGTCTGTACCAAGACTCTTGAGAGCCTGGGATAACTCGCGTTCGGCCGCGCGGGCGCTGGCGGCCGAGAACTGGTAAGCCACCACCACCCGGTCCCTTTCCGGCGCGGACAATTGCGAAACCGCACGGCTCAGCCCGTCATCATGTCCACACCAGTTGAGATAATTGAGGCCCCGGTCCAGGGCCCAGCGGATATCATTGACGCTCAGCCGGGTGTTGCCGCGCGTGGCCAATCCCAGGCGGCAGACCCGCGGCAGCCCGGCACTTAACGAAGCTAATCGTTCCATACCGGCGCTTTTGATAGTCTGGTTCATACGCCAGTCGTTTGATCCAGAAGCTGGAGGCTGAGCTGGTCGTGAGTCTTTTCAGCCCAGTCTCGCAGGCCCTCCCTCAAACCGTGGCACAAGCTTGAGTGTCTCAAATCGTCCCACTGATTCCTGCCCTCCCGAGGATCCGTTCGATAGTTGACCAGCTCGGGCGGACGCCTCGTACTCAGAATGAGCTTCCACTCCCGGCTCCCGACGCAGCGCTCCATCCCTTTGCGGGGCTCGAAAGGAAATGGAATGTTCTCGATAAAGAAGTGCTCCCGCATCCCTCCGGTCCGGCCTTCCAGAAGATGGGCACTGAAGTCTCTTCCCTGCTGGGCCCGGCCTCCCTGATAGCCGATGAGACCCAGAATCGTGGGGGTCAGGTCTACTGAGCTGAACAGGCCCTCGACCTGAAGCCCTGCGGAAAACCGTCCCGGCAGCCGCATCAGGAGGGGAATCCTGGAGGCAGTATCGTAGCAAAGCCGCTTGGCATGATCGTTCCAGCGAGGCTGAAAATAGTGGCCGTGCTCACTGGTGAAGATCACCAGTGTCTGGTCGCGGATCTCCAGTTCGTCCAGCGCTCTCAGGAGCTCGCCCACTTTCTCATCCACTTTGCTGACCATGGCGTAATAGGCGCGCACCCGTTCATCCTCTATACCTTCATACGGTTCCAGATAGTCCGCCGGGACCGAATAGGGTGGATGGGGAGGATAATAGGAGACACAGGCAAAGAAGGGACCGCTGCGCTCCCTGCGGAGGAATGTGAGAACATCTTCGGTTAGGACATCGACCGCGTAGCGCCGGGATGCCCCTTCCCCGAAGTAATGCCCGCTTCCCCTGCCGTCCTTCGGATATTCGGGCATTGCGTCAAAGGCATCTCTGCGCCCCAGGTGCCATTTCCCGAAGTAGCCGCAGTCGTAGCCTGCGGCCTTCATAAGCTCGCTAATCGCCGGGGTTGTGCTGGGAAGAGGAACATTGTTCTCCCAGACTCCGCTGGAATGAGGATAGAGGCCGGTAAAGATGGCTGCCCGATTGGGCGAGCAAACCGGCTGCGCGACATAGGCCCGTTCAAAACGGGCGCCTTCTCTGGCAATTCGATCCAGGTTTGGAGTCGAGATCTTCTCGTTTCCGTTAACCCCCACGCCGTCGTAGCGGTGCTGGTCGGTGAGAATCAGGAGAATGTTGAGGCGTTTACCGGCCGGCCGGGGCAAGGCGGCATTCAGCCGCTCCATCCCCGGGCCTGCTGCGGCCGCAAGTGCGGAAAACCCGGCCTGGCGAAGGAAACTTCTGCGTTCCATTGGATCGTCTAATCCCTCAGATGATTCTTTCCCAGTTGAGCACTCTTCTGGCGTTTTCGCGGTAGAGGGGCTCGAGCACCGCGTCGGGTAACTCCAGCCCGTAATGCCGCCACCAGTTGGGCCCGGGCATGTACTCGTCGGCCGTCTCAAACAGACGCCACCAGGCTTCGTACATGCTCTTTTGCAGGCCCTGGTCCGTGCCGAACAGTACCCGGTCCTTATATTGCGCCAGGAACTTTGCCGCAGTTCGGGGCTGTCGCCCCACTTCATAGGCCCGAGCCGAGATGTCGAGGTACAGATTAGGGAAGCGCTCCAGGACCTTGGAGAGGCTCGCCAGATCGTGGCCCTGATTGCTCAGGTGACAGAAAATGAAAGTCGTTTTCGGGTGCCTGGCCAGCAGGCGGTCGCGCTTCTCCAGCAGTTCTTCGTAGGAGGGGACATCCTGGCCGTACTGGTTAAAGCGCTGGAACGCCGGTGAGCGTTCCTGCCTCTCGTCCGCCGGGCGCCAGCAGGAGGGGTGATCCGCGATGTGCATGTTGACCGGGATGCCCAGCTCGGCGCACTTACGCCAGAAGGAGTCCAGGCGAGCGTCGTCTACATGCAGGCGCCGGTCGCGGGGAAGCCTGGGACCACGCGTTAGACCCGACCCTTTGTCGGAGACCTCGCCCACGCCGCGCGCTCCTTTACGGTAGCAGCGCTCCAGTTCCGCCGCCGCGCGCTGGGGATAGTCGGAAGATTCGACATTGGTCCTTTCGATGCCGCAGAAGGCTTGAAAGCGGGTTGGATACGGCTTCACAAACAATTCGATGATCTGATCGAAATCCTCTCCCGTCGCCCCTGAAAGCACCACGCTGCGCTCCACTCCGACTTCGTCCATAGTGCGCACCCACTGAGCAATCTCCTCGGGAGTACGCGCGTATCGATGCGAGTGCGCGTCGATGGCGGGGTACCGGGCCTTCGGCACGTGCGTCTCGGGCACCACCAGAGAGGTCCCAGGGCGGTAGTCCTTCAGCAGGATATGGTCCATCGGACCGGCCTCGCTCTGAGACGTCTGTTGCCCTTGTGTTTGAGTTCTTGTCTGAGCCGCAGCGCCCGGCGCAGTCGCAACGGCCGCCAGTGCCGCACTCATCAAATCCCGTCGATTGATTTTGCTCAAAAAGTCACTTCCATGCTCTCAAGTTGCCGGGTTTCGCCGCACCTGACCGATTAATCCTAAGGCTGGCCAGCACTTAAAAGCTAGTACTTCGCCCAATTCATAATTCGTTGGGCATTTCCCCTGTAGGTGCTCCGGCACCACGAGAGATGTCACAGGGCGATAATCCCTCAGCAGGATACCGTCCACCTGGATTATCTTGCGACAGGTAGTGAGGCGGCAAAGGCACGAGAACTTCATGAGCGGGCACATGCGCTGTGCTTTATCGCCAATCCTGTTAATTTCCCGGTACAGTGTGAGCCTGTTCTTGAGGTTGGAACGTTAGGCGAACACTATGGATGAGTACGACGAAATCCCGGACTGGTATAAAACTTTCGGAAACCAATTCCAGGCTTTGCCATCAGAATGAATGAGCGACAGCTTGCATCGAGTTAGCACACATGCTATTCTGCCGCAGTCTTTACAGGACTGAACTTCTTCAGACCGCGGTGCACAACAGGATCGTTTTAGGATCGCACCGTTAATCACTTTATTCCTTGTCTACTGCTGTTGTGTGGTAAGAAAGTGGCGAGCTTGGTGCGTCCCGGTGGATCACTGCGGCTTGCCGGAACAATACACGTATGTTTACTACTAACTCTCAGGCTGCCCCCGGCTTTGCCGGGTTTGAGCTGTCGTCCGTGATCCAGCGAGGCATTGCCGCAGCCGGCTTTATCAACCCCCGCCCCATTCAGGCGCACACCATTCCAGCGGCGCTCGAAGGCCGCGACATTCTTGGCCTGGCCCAGACCGGTACAGGCAAAACGGCGGCCTTTGCCCTGCCTGTCCTGGAACGGCTCCTCAGCGCCTGCGGCGATGGACCCCGGACCCTGATCGTGGCTCCGACACGCGAGCTTGCCAGCCAGATCAGCGAAGAGATCAGGATGCTGGCCAAGTTCACCGGCATCAGGATCGCTACTGTGTTTGGAGGTGTCTCCACCCACGCTCAGATCGTTCAGTTGCGCAAGAGACCCGACATCATCGTCGCGTGTCCGGGACGCCTTCTCGACCTGTTCCAGCAGGGCGCCTTGTGTCTAAATAAGATCGACACCCTGGTGCTCGACGAAGCCGACCACATGTTCGACATGGGGTTTTTGCCGGATATCCGCCGCGTCATCTCGGCCCTGCCCAAGAAGCGCCAGAACCTCCTGTTTTCCGCCACCATGCCGGCAGAGATTCGGAGACTGGCCGACACGATACTGCTTCATCCACACGTGGTTGAACTGGATCATTCCACGCCCGTGCCTACCGTCAGTCACCTGGTTTATCCCATCGGCGACGACATGCAGAAGTTCAGCCTGCTCGAACACGTATTGTCGGAACATGATTTCGTATCCGCCATCATCTTTACCCGTACAAAGCACCGGGCCAAACGCCTGGCTGAGAAACTCGAGAGATCCGGGCACAACGCGGTGGCTTTACAAGGGAATATGTCGCAGGTACAACGGGTGAAAGCGATGGAGGGCTTCCGCAAGCGCCATTATAAGTTTCTCGTGGCCACGGATATCGCGGCTCGGGGCATCGATGTCGAGCAGATATCCCATGTTGTGAACTTTGATGCGCCCGATACTCCCGACGCCTACACGCACCGGATCGGCCGCACCGGCCGCGCAGAACGAGCGGGCAAGGCGATTACCTTTATCACTTCCGCCGACCAGCCGCTGGTGCGGGCAATTGAGAGCAAATTAGGCCAGGCGATTCCGCGAATGACTGTGCAAATTGCCGAGTCGGCTTACGAATCGCGCCAGTTCCGAAGCGACAGGCAGCCGCAGCCGCGGAGCGAAAAGGCTTATCCCCGCAACCGGCGTGGTCGCCGCCGTCCCTCCCTGCGGCGCGCCTCCTGACGGGCGGGAGTCAGGGAATTAAGTGCCAGACCGGGCGCAGAATCCAGGTTTTGTGCGGATTTTAAGGTGAATTCGGTGCGTGTCACTTCTGAGCATCCCGGGGCCAGATCTCGCGCTCGGAACTGACGCTCGTCAACCAGGGAGAGGTTGCGCTCCGGAACTCCGGTTGGAAACTTTACTTTAACTTCGCCCGAATCGTGGAGCCGGGAAGTGTGAGCGACTCTATCGAGTTGACTCACATCGATGGAGATTTCTACAGGATCAGGCCCAGTGGCCGGTTTGCTCCTCTCGAACCCGACTTCAATGAATCCCTCCTCCTGGGGCGGTGATCGACAACGGAATCCTCAAGGCGAATGTCGCCTTTCCGGGTCTAGCCATCCGCTATACGACCGACGGAAGCGAACCGACAGCAGACTCGCCTCTCTTCAGCGGACCGGTTCCGGTCACCGGGACCGTCAAGCTGACGACCTTCAACACACGCGGCCGCTCCAGCCGAACGTCGGTCGTGAAGGGGCCAGACCGTTAGAATTTAATTTTTGGGGTCTGGCCCCCAACTGCCCCGGGGATAAGGCAAGCCCCTGCGCTTTCTGGCGCGCCGCATTTCGTCGCGGGCATGAGTCTTCAGGCGCAGATCGGACTTCGCCCTCCCCGTACAAAGCAGGGCAAATCCCTCTTCCCGATCCTCAGAGTAGTAGCGAGTGGAATCCTGCTGATCCATTACTCCCTCCAGCAGACGGGCGGCGCAGCTCAGACACCAGCCTTGGAGACAGCTATAGGGCAGCTTCAGACCATTCCTGAGCGCGGCTTCGAGAACATATTCATCCGGACCGACTTCCATCTCGTGCTCGGCTCCGTCGGGAGTCCTGAGAACCACCAAAAAGCCTTTACGGATTATAAAATCCTCGATTTTTGCTGTAGGGCGCCTCACCCGGCTCTCCGCGCCGGAAATGCCCGGAGGGGATGCCTTTGCCATCGCGCTCATAGCTGAGCAGTTCGATGAACCAGGCCTCGTGTTCAATTTCCTCCTGCAGGATTCTTGAGGCCATATCGTACGTCCGCGGGTCCTTGCCCAGCGTGAGATCGCAGATCTCACTCCAGGTCCGGATGGCGCAGCGCTCGGCTTCCAAGAGCACCTCCAGGATGTTGACCGCAGTGGGATCATCCGGCAGGTAAGCATCGGGGCAGCCGGCGCGGTCGGCGAACTCGCGGATGTCTCGAGGCAAGCCCGATCCCAGCTCATAGAGCCGGGGAGTGATCAGCTCGAAATGCGCCCGGTCTTCCAAGCGGGCGTCCTCGCAGATTTCCTTGTAGTCTTCGTTGCCTGCCAGGTTCATGCGCAGGATCGTGTAGTAGTAGTAGGTGGTAAACTCCGCTCCCGCCGCGTCGATGAGTTTCTCGCTCAAATCCTCCACGTTGAGGCCGCGAGCTCTGAGCTGCTCGACTCCGACTCGCTTGGACGTGTCCCCGCGTCTCACGGTTCCGGTTGCATGCTTTTTCTCTTTTCCAGGCATTCAAATCCTCCTCTCTTAAATGGGGTTTAAGTCATTGTACTTCGAGCCCGCCCAGGAGACGAATCGCAAGCCTGTTCATCGATCTTCTGACTTTGCTTCTTGGTCGGCTGGTGACTTTGTGATCAAATCGTCAGCGTTTCCAGCAAATCATCAGCAGGTTTGGGAGAATTTCGATATGAAAGATTGTTTTGTGAGGACGGTTCTTAGCGCTGTCATCCTTGTGGTTGGTTTTGCTTTATGCGGCCAGTGGGCGCAGGCGCATCATCCGGCGCCTAGGGTAGCGGCTTCGAGTGCAGCACCCGCACAGAGTCCGGCTTCCGTAGCGGGCATCAGTGGAGAAGGCGGGATGCGCTTCCGCGTGCTCTACAGGGCCGACCATCTTCCGCAGGAAGCCGTTCAAGTCCTGGTTTCCGCTCACGGGGGATTCGCCGTGGACCGCCGGGACGGCAAAGGCGAAACCTATTTCTCGCTTCCAGGCGCGGGGATCATCCGGATCAGTTCAGATTTAAAGCAGACAAGACTCCTGGACACTCCCGAAGACATGAAGCCGGTCAACCTGCACAATACGACGGTCTGGTACGGCGCTCAGGGAACGCCTTATCTGACTTTCCCGGCTAATAATGAGGGGCGGATTTTTACCACGACTCTGGACGGAAGCCTGGTCCATGTCATGAACGCTCCCACGGGTGAGGACAATTTCGATCCCCCTGCCATTAAGACTTACTTCCAGGAGCAGGGGAAATTTGCGCCCACCGACGTCGAACAACTGGGTGGCCTTTTCTATGTGACCACGGGGTACTCGCAGCTTGATTTCGTGCTCACTGCCAGCATCCTGGGATTGAGTCCTTTCAAAGCCGTCTGGAACAGCCTCGGCTTTGGCGGCAAGGGGGAAGGCGCCGGTCAGTTCGGCACCGGCCATGGCATAACCGTGCCTCCGGGAATGAAACGTATCGATGTCGCCGACCGGCCAAATTCGGAAATTGACCGCTTCACGCCCGAAGGCAGGTACCTTTCCACTTTGAAACTGCCGGCCGGATCTTTTCCCTGCGATATCGATTATCTGGAGGGATACGCGATTGTCGGCTGCCTGCACGGACCGGACCGCAGCAAGGGAGCGCCCATTTACATCCTGCAGGGAGACGAGGTCGTTTCCACGATCATGCCCAAGGAAGACCTGGGGCTGGAGACATTCCAACATATCCACAATGCCGTGCTTCACAAGGTGGGAGGCCGGTTCTATATCATTGCGCAGGCGTGGAATCCGGGCGATTTTGCGATCCTGGAGCAGGTGGTGGAGTGATTTGGGCCGACGAATCACACGGATCACAGGAACCAGGATTCGTTAGGTTCGTACCAGAGTCAGGTCGGTGACTTCGGGGCGGCAGTTGATGCGGATGGGCACGGTGACGCCGATTCCGCGGTTGGTGTAGAGCCAGCTTTGATTGACGCGATAAAGTCCCAGGTCGTACTTGCGCCCGTAGCGGGGTAGAAACGGAGACCCGTAGATCGGAAGGCGCACCTGTCCCCCGTGGCTGTGACCGGAAAGCTGCAGGCTGATGCGCTCGTCGCGGCAGTAGCGGTCGGCTAGGTCCGGCTCGTGGGACACAAACAAGACAGGAATGCCTTCGGGACAGTCCGCCATGGCCGCTTGAAAATCGGGCCGCCCGCTCCAGCCGTCGTCCACCCCGGCCAGGTAAAAGCGAGCGCCCTCATGCTGGAGCGAGATTCCCCGGTTTTCCAGCAGCGGCAATCGCGACTGGCTCAGGCCCTGGCGCACCGTGCCAGCCCCTTCCCAGTGATCGTGGTTGCCCAGTACCGAAAAAACTCCATGGCGGGCATTCAAGCCCGCCAGCACGGGAGCCAGTTCGAAAATCGCGTCGGCCCGCGCCTGAACGAAATCTCCACCCAGAATTGCCAGGTCGGGATTCAGTGAATTGGCTGCTTCCACGGCCTCTCGAATGAATTCGATTCGCGTATGAGGATGCAAGTGGAAATCGGCCAGCAGGGCGATCCGAAAGCCTTCGAGCTGGGAGGGAAGACCGGCGATGGGAATTGCAACCGGCACCACTTCCAGCCATTCCGTTTCCAGGTGCGTGCCGTACTGATGGGTCCCCAGAAGAGCCAGGCCGGAGCCGGCCAGGCCGACGCCCGTTTTCTTCAAAAATCTTCGACGTGAGATTGACATAGTAATGGGCCGACATCTCCGGCCAGGACCAGCACGACGGGCTTGTGCCGGCGCTAGTCCCAGAGGGAAACCGTCCGACCTCTGGAATGCGGCAATGTAAAACTGGAGAGGACGGAATTTTTCATGCTAAAAGCTTATCTACTACGTTACCGTGCACGTCGGTCAGACGAAAGTCCCTGCCCTGGAAGCGGAAGGTCAGCTTAGTGTGATCGAAGCCCAGCAGGTGCAGGATGGTGGCATGCAGATCGTGCACGTGAATTCTGTCCTGCACCACGTTGAACCCAAGCTCGTCCGTTTCTCCGATCGTGATTCCCGGCTTGATGCCGCCGCCGGCCAGCCACATCGTGAAGGCATTGGGGTGATGATCGCGGCCGTCGCTGTCTCCACCCTGGACCATGGGGGTGCGACCGAACTCGCCTCCCCAGATGACCAGCGTCTCGTCCAGCAGTCCGCGCTCTTTGAGGTCCTTGATCAGGGCAGCGCCGGCCCGGTCGGTGGTCTGGCAGTTCTCCTGAATGTCCTTGACCAGAGCGTTGTGCTGGTCCCAGGCCTCGTGGAAAAGCTCGACAAAACGGACACCGCGCTCGACCAGCCGCCTGGCCAGCAGGCAGTTGTAGGCAAAGGAAGGCTGTCCCGGCTCAATGCCGTACATGTCCAGGACCTGCTGTGGCTCTTGAGATATATCCATCAACTCGGGAGCGCTGGACTGCATCCGAAATGCCATCTCGTAGGAGTTGATGCGGGTGGCAATTTCAGGATCTCCGACCACATCCAGCCTCATCTGATTCAAGCGCCGGATCGAATCCAGCGAATCGCGCTGCAGTTCCTCATCCACTCCGGGTGGATTGGACAGATAAAGCACCGGATCTCCGCTGCTTCGGAACTGCACGCCCTGATAAACCGTAGGCAGAAAGCCGCTGCCCCAGTTGGAATTGCCACCGCTGGGTCCCTTCTTGCCCGAGCTGAAGACGACAAATCCGGGCAGATTCTGCGATTCGGCGCCCAGGCCGTAAGTCACCCAGGCCCCCATGCTGGGGCGGCCGAACTGCTGCGAACCGGTACTCATTAAGATCTGGCCGGGAGCATGATTGAAGGCGTCGGTCACCATCGACTTGACGATGGCGATGTCATCCACGATTTCGGCCAGGTGCGGCAAAAGCTCCGACACTTCGGCTCCGCTCTTTCCATGTCTCGAGAATTTGAACTTGGGTCCCAGCAGCTTGGAGTTGGGATTGATAAAAGCCGCCCGGTAACCTTCCAGCAATTCCGCGGGAGGCAGCGTGCCGTCGAATTTGGCCAGTTGCGGCTTGTAATCGAAGAGCTCCAGGTGACTGGGAGCGCCGCCCATGAAAAGGAAGATGACGTTCTTGGCTTTGGGCGCAAAGTGCGGGGGCCTGGCAGCCAGAGGATGATCTGCGGGCGCGGCAAAGCCGGAGTGGCCCAGGAGCTGGCCCAGCGCCAGGGCGCCCAGTCCCACACCGCACTGCTCGAGGAACCAGCGGCGCGTGACCTGCTTCGGGTCCGAGTTTCGATAGACGTGATCCTGGCAGTTCATGGGTTTTTCCTACTCCTTGGTGATGGTTTCATCCAGGTTCAACAAGACCCGGGTGACCGCTGTCCAGGCCAGTTCAGTTGAAAAGCGCTGCTTCTGCTTCTCGAAGAAACCCAGCAATTCGGCCGATTCCTCGGCTGTAGGCTGCCTCGTCAGGACGCTGCGAAAGGCATAATTCAGGCGCTGCGCGTCCGTTTCTCCCCCCTCCTCCAGCGCCCGCTGCCCCAGGGCGCGGGCGCATTCCATGAAGAGCGGCTCATTGAGCGCAGTCAGCGCCTGCAGCGGCGTATTGGAGCGATCCCGCCGCACACAGGAAACCTCGCCTTTGGGGGCATCGAAGACCTCGAGAGCCGGATAAGGCACCGAGCGATAGCGGAAGGTGTAAATCGCGCGGCGGTAGCGGTCTTCTCCCGTCTCTTCGTCCCACACCTTCGGACCATAGCTGACAGGCGGCTTGAAGAGAAACTCAGGGGCCGGCGGATAGACGCTGGGCCCCCCGACCTGCGGGTTGAGCAGTCCGCTGGCGGCCAGGGCTATGTCGCGCACAGACTCGGCATCCACGCGAAAGCGCGCTCCTCGGGCCAGCAGGCGATTGTCGGGGTCGCGCTTCAGCAACTCGGGCGTAACCCCGGAACTCTGGCGGTATGTAGAGGAAGACACGATCAGCCGATGAAGCTCCTTCAAGCTCCAGCCACGCTCCATAAACTCGACTGCCAACCAGTCGAGCAGCTCCGGATGCGAGGGCGCCTCGCTCTGGGTGCCGAAATTCTCGGCCGTGCTCACCAGGCCTGTCCCAAAATAGGCCTGCCAGATACGGTTGACGATGGAGCGGGCCGTGGTGGGTGACTCTTCGTCCACCAGCCAGCGGGCAAAAGTCAAACGATTCGGCGGAGCATGCTCCGGCAGCGGGTGCAGGAAGGCGGGGACGCCGGGGCTGACCTCCTGGAGGGGCCTCAGGAAATCGCCCCGTTCGAGCACGTGCGTGGGGCGTGGGTCCTCACGCGCCTGCAGGACCAACTGAGAAGATCCCTCCGGGTGCTGCTGCCACAATTTCTCGATTCTGGCATTAGCCTCCAGCCATGGGGCCGCTCTCTTACGGTCACGACTTTGATTAGGCACCGTGGTGCGCCAGTAACTGAACACTGTGGCGACTTGTTGGGGCGCGCGCTGATCCGCAGGAATCGAGAGGATTTCCCTGACTGTCATGGGCAGAGGATCGGCAGCCGCATTGGCATCCGCCGTGATGGAGAGGCGAAAGCGGCCCAGATTGTTGTTCTGATTGTCGTCGCTGTTCCAGCCTCCATGCTTCTGGCTCAGGTAAAAGGTGAGCAGCGTCCCTTCAGGATGGCTGATCGGAGTTTCGGCGTTAAATACAGCCTTACGCGGCTCATTGCGCCGCCCGGGTCCCGCGTCGATGCCCCAGGCCGTTTCTTCTTTGCCATCGATTGCAAACTCCACGGGACCTGTCACCCTCTGCTTGTCGCTTTTGTCCTGAAAGATCGGTTCCAGAGGAGTCTCGGGCAAGCTGATGTCGGCAGTGGCGCTGCTGATCACAATTTTGGAGGCCTCCTGGGAGGCATCGGCCGGGCTCGCCTCTACTTCAAACTCGGTGAGCGCGCCCGTCCCATAGATCGAGCGCCCCGGTCCCCCCAGCGGCAAATTGGGATCGTTCAGCAGTTCCAGCCGGAAGGCCGTAATCTTGCGAAGGTCGGTCCTGATGCTCATCTTCACCCGATGTTTCGTGGGAGCATAGCCCTGCGCCAAAAACGAGCCGTCCTCGAGGGCTAGATACTTTTGCCCGCCGGTGGAAATATCCTCGACTTCCGGCTGGATCACCGTCCACTTGGGTTGGCCGGCTTGGACCTCCTCTTCCCATTGGGCCATTCGCTCCCGCCAGTGGGGATTCGCTTGGCGCACTTCGGCTTCAATTCCCCTGATGCGCCAAATAATGTCGGTGCGCTGCATCTGCTCTTCAGGTGTGTAGACCGCAATGCTGCCTTCGTGGCAACTGTTCAGGAAGGCAAACATGCCATAGTACTCTTCATGCTTGATGGGATCGAACTTGTGGCTGTGGCACTGGGCGCACTGGATAGTCAATCCCAGCACGCCTTTGCCGATGGCGTCCATACGGTCAAACATGGCCTCCATCCTGAACTGTTCCGGATCGATGCCGCCTTCCTCGTTGATCATTGAATTGCGCAGAAAGCCGGTCGCCACCATTTGATCCTGGGTGGGATCGGGCAACAGATCTCCGCCGATCTGCTCGATGATGAACTGATCGTAAGGCAGGTCGCGATTGAGGGCCTTGATCACCCAGTCTCGGTAAAACCAGACCTGGCGTGACTTGTCCTTTTCAAAGCCGTCAGAATCGGCATAGCGGGCGGCGTCCAGCCAGAGTCGGCCCCAGCGCTCGCCATAGTGCGGCGAAGCCAAAAGTCTCTCGACTTGCTTTTCATCAGCCGCTGGGCTGGTGTCGGCCACAAAGCCCTCGATTTCCGCAATCGTTGGAGGCAGCCCGATCAGATCCAGGCTGAGGCGGCGCAAGAGCTTTTCCCGCGAAGCCTGAGGAGAAGGCGATAATCCTTCCTTTTCCAGGCGTGCCAGGACAAAGCGGTCGATCGGGTTCGACGGCCAATTCGAATCATGTGCTGGCGGGAGGGAAGGACGCTCAGGCTTCACAAAAGCCCAGTGCTTTTGAACCTCTGCGCTCTGCCCGCTCGCCTTCTCAGGCCAGTCGGCTCCCTGGTCGATCCAGGCGCGGATGAGCACAAGCTGTTCTTCCGAGAGGGGATCGCCGCCCATGGGCATGCGAGTGAGACCGTTCAGGCCGGTGACGCGCTGATAAAGCAGGCTCTCCCGAGCGCTGCCCGGCTGGATAATCTTACCTGAGGCCCCTCCGGTCAAGACTCGATCTCTGGAGTCCAAGCGCAACTCGGCCATCTGCATAGCGGGACCGTGGCAGGAGTAACAGGACTTCTCGAGAATCGGCTGAATGTCCTGGCTAAAGTTGACTTGGCGGCTGGAGCCGGATTCGGCTCCCTGGAAAAAACTGAGACAGGCCAGCCCCAGTAGCGCGAGAATGATTTTTTGCCGGTTCATGTCTTTGCCCTGCCTGAGCGCAGTCGCTTCCCATATTTTATAGATCCCAGGCCGAGCAGTCCAGAAAACGTTCAGAACCGGTGGGTATACTGCAAATCAGAGCCGCCACTGTAAAGGAGCGGCCACTGGGCGGGGTAAGACATTCTATATTCCAAGGATTCCAAGGAGAGCGAACTGTGAACGCAATGCAGAAGCAAGTCGAGGAGTTTCACCGGGCGATGGGGCTTACGGTAGGAGGGAGCGTAGCCTTGAGAAATGCGGAAATGCGGGCCGAGCTAATCAGGGAGGAGGCGCAGGAGACGGTGGAAGCCATTGAACAAGGCGATCTGGCAGCAGCCGTGGACGGCCTGTGTGACCTGATCTATGTGGCTCTGGGCGCAGCCGTAACCTGGGGCATCGACCTTGAGCCCGTCTTCAATGAAGTCCACCGGGCCAACATGGCCAAGCTGGGCGGCCCCGTGCGAGCCGACGGGAAGCAGTTGAAGCCGGACGGCTGGCAGCCGCCCCGCATTGCCGAAATGATCGACCCGAAATCTTGATCTCCGGATTTCAGCGGATTTCACAGATTGTTGGTAAGATAGGCAGCCAACGGGAGTACGCCGGTGAGTGTCACGATCAATCTGAAAATCAACGGAAAAGCAACATCTGTAAACACCGATCCGGAGCGGCGCCTGCTGGATGTGCTGCGCGAGGACCTGGGCCTTACGGGGACCAAGTACGGCTGCGGGGAAGGACAATGCCGGGCCTGTACGGTCCTGATCGACGGCCGGCCCGCGGCATCCTGCCTGACTCCTTTGAGAGCGGCGGAAAACAAAGAAATTATCACGATTGAAGGGCTGGCGGACGGCGAGCGGCTTCACCCGGTTCAGGAGTCCTTCCTCAGCGAACAGGCCATGCAGTGCGGCTACTGTGTGCCGGGCATGATCCTGACCGCGGTTGCCCTGCTGGAGAGAAATCCCAATCCGTCCCCGGAGCAGATCGCGGCCGGGATGAACGGCAATCTGTGCCGCTGCTGCGGCTATCCGAGAATCATCGCCGCAGTGCGCCGGGCGGCGGACCTGAAATCCGGCGCAGGGGAGTCATAGCCATGGCGGACAAGCTTGAAAAGAATGTTGTCCTCGAGCCGGAACGCTACGAGCTGCATGAGCCGTCTCCCTACCATTTTGCGCTCGACCGAAGAAGTTTTCTGGGAGTTGCTGGCGCCGGTTTGCTGCTTTCGGTGCACGGGGCCTCCGCCTCTGCCCAGTCGAGAGGGAGAGACGCTCCTGGTGACGCAGTTTCGGCGCGCCTTCACATCGGATCCGACGGCCTTATTACGGTAATGACCAGCAAAGTGGAGGTCGGCCAGGGTTCCCGGACTCAAATCAGCCAGGCAGCCGCGGAAGAGCTGAGGCTTCCGGTCGAGCGCATCAAGTTGATCATGGCAGACACGGATCTGGTGCCGGACGATGGCGGCACTTTCGGCAGCCGGACCACGCCGGCCACCGTTCCCTCCGTGCGCAGAGGCGCTGCCGCAGCTCGAGAGATTCTGATCGACCTGGCTCAGCAGAAATGGGGAACCGACCGTCACTCCCTTAAAGTGGAAGGGGGCAAGGTCATCGACCCATCCAATCATCGGACCCTGGACTATGCAGAATTAGCCCGCTCCAGCAATCTGGACGAAGCCTTTGCACGCGCCGTCCCTGAAGACATCAGTGTGACGCCGGTGGATCAATGGCGAATTCTGGGCGCCTCGGTAAACCGGCCAACCGGGCGTGATATCGTGACGGGCGCCCACCACTACCCCTCCGACATAGTCCGCCCCGGTATGCTTTATGGCGCCGTTTTGCGGCCTCACTCCTACGGTGCCAGCCTGACTTCAATTGATCCATCTGAGGCCAAGCAAATGGCCGGCGTCGTGGTGGTGCAGGATCGCAACTTCATCGGCTGCGCCGCTCCAAACTCGTCGCAGGCTCAGCAGGCGGTTCAGGCTCTTCAGAAAAACGCCTCCTGGGACACACCGCCTCAGCCTTCAGGCAGCGAGCTGTTCTTTCATCTGAAACAAAACGCAGCGTCCGGAGGTTCTGGTCGGTCCGGCCGCGGAGCGGGCTCCAGCGGCTCGATCGAGGAAGGTCTGGCCGCTGCCGAAAAAGTTCTCAGCAGCACCTACGAAGTAGCCTACATCCAGCATGCACCCATGGAACCCCGCGCTGCTGTGGCTGAATGGCAGGATGGAAAACTCACGGTCTGGACGGGCACTCAACGGCCGCATGGTGTCCGGGAAGAGCTGGCTCAGGCTTTTCACATTCCCGAGGAACGCGTGCGCGTGATCGTGCCGGATAGCGGCGGCGCCTTCGGCGGCAAGCATAGCGGCGAAGCGGCAGTCGAGGCCGCCCGCCTGGCTAAGGCCGCAGGCCGCCCGGTCTCGCTGCGCTGGACGCGCGAGGAGGAATTCACCTGGGCATATTTCCGGCCGGCCGCGCTGATCGAGGCCAAGGCAGGGCTTGGCCCGGACGGTCGACTTCTCGCCTGGGAGTTTACGAACTTCAATTCGGGCGGCTCGGCCCTGCGCTCGCCTTACCGGATTGCGCACACTCGCGAAGAATTTCGCCGCTCCGACTCGCCCCTGCGCCAGGGATCGTATCGAGTGCTGGCAGCAACCGCCAATACCTTCGCCCGCGAGTCGTTCATGGACGAGCTGGCCTGGGACTGCAAACAAGATCCCCTGGACTTCCGGCTCGCTCACCTGGAAAACGAGCGCCTGGGCGCGGTTTTGGAGGCGGCGGCAGAGCGTTTTGACTGGAGCAAGCGCCGGCAGGAGCGCCGGCCCCACCGCGGAGTCGGACTGGCCTGTGGGACTGAAAAGGGTTCCTATACGGCCGCCTGCGTCGAGGTCGAAGTCGATCGGCAGCGCGGCAATATCCGCGTGCTTGAGGTCTGCCAGTCCTTTGAGTGCGGCGCCATACAAAATCCGGACAACCTGTGCGCCCAGGTGGAGGGCTCCGTCGTTATGGCGCTAGGCGGCGCGCTCAAGGAAGAAATTCGCTTCGAGAACGGCCGTATCCTCAACGGCCGGTTTTCTCAGTACCCCGTGCCGCGATTTAAAGACGTTCCACCGATTGAGACTGTTCTACTGGACCGGCCGGACCTTGACTCGTCAGGCGCAGGGGAGACTCCCATGATTGCGGTCGCGCCGGCCGTGGCCAACGCCGTTTTCGAGGCCTGCGCGCTGCGGATTCGTTCGATGCCGATTCGGATGGCAGGAGGCGGGGCCGCTCCCTGACGGTCGCGGCTCGGTTGATCAGCGCGGCTCGGTTGATCAGCGCTGATCAGCGGCCTTCGAGCGGCCGGTAATCTTCGCCCTTAAGACTGTCGATCACCGATTCCTGCCAGGCTTTCAGCTCTGCTTTCATTTTCTCAGCGCGACTGGATTCCTCTTCCGCGAGATCATTGCTTTCCTTTGGGTCGGCCGAGAGGTTGAACAGCGCGTATTTGAAGCCTCCTTCTTCCGGGATCCGGTGCAGCTTGTAATCGCCGTCGATCCAGGCTGAGTGGCCCGGCAGTTCCGTCCGGGGATACCGTTTCGTCAGTCGCCCCGTTCGCAGGGGCGGTCTCTCTTCGGCGGGCGCCACGTCGCCGGAGCTCTGCTCACGGGCCAGTTCCTCCAGAAGGCGACTGCTGCCCACGGGCTGACCCTGGGCTGGATAGACCCAAAATCCCATGGGCTGCGGGCGGGCTTGAAGAGTTCCCTCAATGACGGGCAGCAGGCTGATGCCGTCCAGCCGAGGCTGGCTCGGCAGCGTAATGCCGGCAATCTCGAGCACGGTTGGGTATATGTCTGAAGAGTGGGCGGGAAAGTCACTCGCACGGGGCTGTGGAATCCGCGCCGGCCAATCGATGATGGCGGGCACCCGGATGCCGCCCTCCCACAAGTCGCCCTTCCTGCCTGACAGGCCGCCGGTAGACCCCAGCGGAATCGCGCCATTGTCGCTGGTGTACCAGAGCAGCGTGTTATCGGCGATGCCCAGTTCGCGCAACCGGCTTCGGAGATGGCCCAGGGCGCGGTCCATGGCGGTGATTTCGCCCAGAAAATGGCGCAGCCGCTCCGGCTGATCCTGGTAAAGCTCCAGGTCCTCCTCCAGGGCCTCATGAGGGCTGTGTGGTGAGCCGAACCAGACCAGCGCGAGAAAGGGCTCATCTGCGTCTGCTGCCGCGCGGATAAAATCCAGAGCGGCTTTGACAGTCACCATGGACCCCTCTCCCTCGGTCTTGACTGCCTTACCCTTATGGCTCATCCAGGGGTCGTTTTCGAAAAAATTCGGACTGGAAAGCCATTCATCGAATCCGCTGTTGCCGGGGGACACCGGACTGTCAGCCCGCACGGAACCCAGGTGCCATTTGCCAAAGTGGCCGGTCCTGTAGCCCGCAGTTCGGAGAGCCTCAGCGATGGTGATCTCCTGAGGCCGAAGAGTGTAGCCCCAGGTAAAGCAGCCGAAACGGTTGGGGTGGCGGCCCGTCAGTACGCTTCCCCTGGTGGGGGAGCACACAGGAGCAGAGGCGTAGAAGCGGTCGAAGCGAAGCCCGGAGGCGGCCATCTCGTCGAAGACCGGCGTCTTGAGCACGGGATGGCCGTTATAAGCCATATCTCCCCAGCCCTGGTCATCAGCCATGGCCAGAATAATATTGGGCCGTTCGGCGGCAGCCAGCGCCCAACTCCCCAGCGACAAAGTGAGCAAGACAATTTTCCACATAATTTACTCCACGGGGTTCAACATAGTATGCTCCACCCATCATGAACAATCGCCGTCATTTTTTAAAGTCAGTTGGGCTCGGAATTTCATCCGGCCTGGTCATGAGTTCCGCCCTACGGGCTTCTCAGCAAGCCTCCTCCGTTTCTGACGCGGGCACGGGGAAGCGCGTGCGCGTGGGCATCATCGGGGCCGAGAACAGCCATACTGTGAATTTCGGCAGGATCTTCAACATCGAGAAGAAGTTTCCTGGAGTCGAAGCGGTCGCTCTCTGGGGAGAAACGGACGAGTTTGCCCAGCGAGCTTCCGAACGAGGGCAGATCCCTAAGATTGTCAAAGATCCATTGGATCTGATGGGCCAGGTCGATGCCGTGATCATCGACCACCGTCATGCCAAATATCACGCCGCCGCGGCCCAGCCGTTTGTGACGGCGGGCATCCCCACCTTCGTGGACAAGCCGTTTACCTATCGCGTCGGCGAGGCCCGCCACCTTCTGGACCTGGCGGAAACTCACAAGACTCCGATCACCTGTCTCAGCTCCGTCGGTTATGGTCCGGCCGTGGATTCAATGGCCGCCCAGATCAGCCAGCTCGAGGACGTGATCACACTGGTGATCACGGGGCCAGCGGATGTCACCAGCAAATACGGCGGCATTTTCTTTTACGGCGTGCATTTTGTTGAGCAGCTTTTCAAGATCTTCGGCGATGATGCCCACAGCGTCCGGGCGACTCGGCACGGCGGCAAGACGACTTTTCAGTTCAAGTTCGATTCCGGACGACTGGCCACGGCCGTTCTGGCGCCTGAGAGGGACGTCTATGCGATCACCTCCAAGGGCGCAGTTGCGATCGCGCCGGGCGAGGAGACGGGCGAGGGCCTGCAGATGTATGCCGCCATCGTGAAGATGTTCCAGACTGGAGAGGAGCCTCGCACCCACGACAGCATCATCCGCACGGTAGCCGCACTGGAAGCCATGGAGCGCTCGGCTCAAAGCGAAGACTGGGAGCAGCACCTCCTGGTATAAAGCGAAAGACGGAGACATCGCAGCTAACAGCCTGTGGTAAAAGTCCTGAGGGGCCGTGCGCCAGGGAAGTGGCGGCGGCAATCCCCTGGCGCCCTTTGGGTTAGGGGCGGCGAGGACCCGTCTGCGGCGTTGCGGCTCCTGGACGATGCAAGGGCATCGCCGACGTCGCCGCGCCTTGCATCCGAGCCCTCGGC
>JBOGJG010000289.1:0-1730 GCA_050747825.1 Acidobacteriota bacterium
CTTCTTCCCGGAGGGGGTTTCGACTTTTTGCTCCCGGGTGATGGTGTAGGGGATCTCCCCGACGAAATAGCGCTCCCAGGTCTCGGCAGGCTTCTCGGCTTGTCGCTTGCGTTGCTCCTTGAGCGACAAGAACGAGGCTTCCTTCAGGACCGGCTTCTTCTGGTCATAGAGCTGGGCCAGAGCCTCCGTCCAGGTCAAGGAACTGATGAAATCGAAGTGCTGTTTGCGGACCAGTTCCACGGCTTGGGCGGCGCTAAAACAGCCGCGGTCTGTGATCAGGAGCAGCTTCCTGGGCTGAACATACTTGAGCAGGTGCTGGAGATTTTTGGCTACGGCGCGCTGGCCGTTAGCGCTGCCGTCGGCGGAATGGTAGAAAAAGGGAACGGGGCCTTTTCCGTCGTTGGCCAGGTCCACGCCCACTTGCGCCTCCTTGATGTCTTGGCCGGGGCGCGCATGCCGGCCCACCTCGATTTGGAAAGGTTTCAACTCGGGCAGCAGGGAGGGGCTGGGCGATTGGTGGTCGTATTGTCCGGTGAAGTGAAAACTGGTGGGATCGTAATGGACCCTGGCCAAACTGACATCGAACACCTGCGAGGCCCGGAGGGCGATGTCGGCCAGAATGTTCCATCGTTTCTCAAAGACGGCGTCCAGGGCGCGGGCCAGACGATCATCGTTGAGCGCCTGGGCCGGTGTCCCCAGGAGAAATTCCGCTCCGCTGTTTTGCGCCCACTCCGCCACGTGCATGAGGGGTTCAGGCGAACAGAGCCGGTTGGCCACTAAAGCGCAGATCACATCCCCGATCGGAAGCTCCAGTCGCGGATCGGCCGGGCAATGAAGATCCACCCAGCGGCGGATTTCCATCTGCTCCAGGATCGGATGGGCCAGGACCAGCGGGCCCAAGTTCGCGCCCGTAAAGTCGTTCGGACCCGTCAAGGTGACCGGCAGGCGTTGCCGCTTGTTCCGATTGCCCATCCGACAGTTCCTTTCTGACGATGCCAGGCCGTCGTTCTGCCGACTCCCGATACGACCCCTATTTATCCGTTTTTCTGGAGAGCCTTCCTTCTCATCAGTGCCAAGTTGATCCGGGTGACCTCCCCGACGATCTCCAACAGACGACGATACTGCCGGATGCCCTTCTTGAGCGCCTGGACTTGGTCCTGGGGCACGTAGTGCTGCCTCTGTGCCTTTTCCTGCGTGACCACCACGTAGGTGCGGGGACCATGGCGCTGTCCTTGGTGGCAGGCGCACTGTGGACGCGAGCAAGTGGAGAATCGTTCGAACCAAGAGCCGCCGATGAGTAACCGAAGCGAGGCTGCTTCACCCAGGAGCTTCTGCCGTCTCCTTTGCAGAACCGCAATCGATGGAGTTCTGGAATCCGTTCTCATTGCTATGTATAGCATATTGATAATATGCTATACCACCGACAAAAAATAAGACACCATAACTCCACGAGACGGATTGCTGTTTAAGTCCGACAACTAATCAGAAAAGGGAAACCGAAGTTTGCAGAATTAACGAAACCAGTTCAAACAGCTGCAAAAATCCAGAAGGCGCGACTTCTATCCTGTTGCGATTACGTAACTTCCCATTAATTTGGGGGCGAACAACCCGCGAAAAATGGGGCTAGCCCAAGTCTAGCCCGCATTTCTCACACTCTGTCTACTGCGGCGGCGGATAGGGCCGTGTCTACGGCGTTGCGCTCGGTCGGGCATCCTCGACGTGCTCTACAG
>JBOGJG010000290.1:0-7828 GCA_050747825.1 Acidobacteriota bacterium
GCCGAGGGCTCGGATGCAAGGCCCGGCGACGCCGGCGATGCCCTTGCATCGTCCAGGAGCCGCAACGCCGCAGACGGGTCCTCGCCGCCCCTAACCCAAAGGGCGCCAGGGGATTGCCGCCGCCGGCGGCGTTGTTCGTCGTCGACGATGCTGTAGCATCGCCTTCCTCCTCTCGCCTGGCCGGACGACTCCACTTCCCTGGCGCACGGCCCCTCAGGACTTTTACCACAGGCTGTTAGACCGGGCGTCCTCTATGGGCCGGAGCCACAACGGAGCATATCGTCATGAATCAGAACCCTATCAATCGCTCGACCTGGCTCATTTGCGCTGCAATTCTGCTCGGTGCAATGCCTCTTTTATCTGGCGCCGACACCTCGGTCCGGGTGTGGGAAGAGGAGAAGGTAATTCCCACTTATCTTGCCGGCGACCCGGAGCCGAACCCGATTTTCTTCTTCGGCCGCCAGGCGCTCGGAAAGGCTCTGGACCTGAGCCCAGACCTGTTGGCCGCCAAGGCGGCTCTGACCCGCCTCCACAATTAGGTCTGCCCTGCTTGGCATCCCCGCCTCGGCGTCAAATATCTACGATCAAATAGAGATACCCGGCCTGGGCAAGCTCCTCTTCTTCTGGAGTTCTTCCCATTTCGGGATACCCGGACAGATCTTTAAGATTCTTTTCTATTCTTGCGGCGAGAGTTTCAGCCGCTTGGGGATTCTCGGCCGCAACGAAGGTAATAATGTCGGTCAGATCTTCTTCGGCCGCTCGCTTAACTCATTTTTGGGTGCATCGTCCTGTGTGACTAAGAACCGTCCGTTCTCACTCACGCGCAATCTGTTCAGCTTGTTTGGATCCGGCTGTGGTCCGATGGCGGATCCGGCAAGAGAAAATCCGATCAGTCCACTTAATATGGATAAGAACATTAGCTTTTTACGTGGACAATTCATCGGTATCCGGCAAAATTGTCAGCCACCCAGGAATCCGTGATGAAGCAAGTATTTCTAAATAAACTGGGCGGACTATCTTCGACCCTATTCGCTAAAGAAGCCCTGGAAGAGGCCGTGGCAGGCGGGGCGCTAAGTTACTGTCTTTTTTCGCTGACTACGAATGAGATTTTCGCGTTTAGGCGGTATCCGATAATTCTGTTATCGTCCACAATCGCTTGCATCTCTTTTATATACACTTGCTTGATGCCTCCGATTGTTTTCGAAGCTTCATTGACGGCTTCCTGAGCGGCATCTTCCCAACTTTTCTCTGATTGGGCCAAGACTTCGATCACTTTCACAATAGCCATGGCTGCTCTCCTTCTCGGGTCAATGGAACTGGGTGAATGCATTCATTGTTTCATGCAGCTTCAGAGGTGTCAAGAAACCGTCAGTCTTCGTGGAAAACGCTTAAAATTACTGGAGAGGGCTGCCCCACGGGAACCAGACGGTCCACTCGATGGCCGAGGTTGGTCTCTTTTATGGAATACGACCTGAAAAAGCTGGCGCGCCCGGAGGGATTCGAACCCCCGACCTGCAGCTTCGAAGGCTGACGCTCTATCCGGCTGAGCTACGGGCGCACTGGAGGTCACTGGGGTGGGCGATGGGATTCGAACCCACGGCCTCAGGGGCCACAACCCTGTGCTCTAACCTACTGAGCTACGCCCACCATCGAACTCCAAGCGAAATATTGTATCACAGCAGCTTGTCCAGGAAACTGCGGATGCGGGGGGTTTTTGGGCGGTCGAAGATTTGCTCGGGCGGACCTTCTTCGAGAATAGAGCCGTGGTCGAGGAAGATGATCCGGCCGGCGCAGCGGCGGGCGAAGCGCATCTGATGGGTGACAATAATCATCGTGTAGCCTTCCGAAGCCAAGTCGTTGATGACCGAGAGGACCTGGCCCACCAGTTCGGGGTCCAGGTTGGAGGTCGGTTCGTCAAATAAAATCGCTTCGGGATTCATCGCCAGAGCGCGGGCAATGGCCACGCGCTGCTGCTCGCCGCCGGAGAGAGAGGGAGGGAATTGGGCTTCCTTGCCCTGGAGATTGACCCGGCTCAAAAGAGCCCTGGCCTGGACCTCGGCCTCTTCCCTGCTTTTCCCGGCTACCTTCGTAGGCGCCAGGATCAAATTTTCGAGCACGCTCAAATGAGGGAAAAGGTTAAAAGACTGAAAAACCATCCCCACTCTCAAGCGAACCTGACGGACCGTATTCCAGTACTCATTCGTCTGGACCCCGTTCGTCCGAAGCGCAAGGTCGCGTACCCGGATCTCGCCGCTATCGAAAGTCTCCAGTCCGTTGATGCAGCGCAGGAGCGTGCTCTTCCCGCTCCCCGAGGGTCCGATGATCGCAACCACCTCTCCAGGCTTGACGGAAAAACTGACGCCCTTGAGCATCGGGGCTCCGTTAAAAGACTTGAACAGGTTGGACACTTCGATCATCGGACCTGCACCTTCAGATCTCCCGCAGCCAGTTGCCGTTCCCAGCGACGCGCCAGCAACGAGAGCGGATAGCTCATCAGCAGGTACAGAGCGCCGGTAAGGATACCCAGTTCCAGTACCCGCCAGGTCGATATGGCCAGAATATTGAACTGCTTGGTCAGCTCCATGACTCCTATGACCGATAAAAGCGATGATTCCTTGAAAAGCGCGATAAAGTCGTTGGTGGAACCGGGGATCGACACGCGGACGGCCTGGGGAAGAATGATCTGGCGGACTGACATCGTACGAGTCATCCCCAGTGACAGCGCAGCTTCCATCTGTCCAGCCGGCACGGCAGAAATTGCCGCCCGATAAATCTCGGACTCGTAAGCGGCATAGTTCAAAGCGAGGCCGATGATCCCAGCCGCCCAGGCCGGCAAGGCCAGCCCGAGCGCGGGCAAACCAAAGTAGATCACCAGCAACTGCAGAAGCAGCGGAGTGCCCCGGAAGAACTCCACATACAACAAAGCAGCTTTTTGGAGGGGCCATGGGCCGTAGACGCGTCCGCAGCAGAGAAGCAGCCCAAGCGCCACGGCCAAGATCATCGAGGTGACGGAGATGAACATTGTCATGGCGGCCGCCTGAAGCATCACGGGCAGGTAGATGGTCAGCGGCCTGGACTTCGACTCAAACTGGACGTTACCGCCACCACTTAGTCCCCAACGCATCAGAATCCTGTGCAGGCTTCCGTCGGTCTTCATCTCCTCCAGAGCCGCATTCAGGGCGCGCTGCAGAAGCGCGTCCTGCTTGCGTATGCCGATGGCGTAGAGCCCGGAGCCAAAGCCTCCTCCGACATACTTCAAGCCGGGCACTTTTTCCCCGTAGTAGTGGGAGATGGGGAAATCCATCAGGACGGCCTCCAGGCGGCCCAGAGCCAGGTCGCGGTAGGGGGCGACGTTATCGTCATACCAGACGATGTTCACGCCCTGAACCGAGCGGAGAATGTCTCCCGCCAGAGCGCCGCTCAAGGTGCCCACCCGCCTGGCCTGCAGGTCCGCCAGGTCGTGGATTCCCTGCTCTGCCTCGCGGACCATCAGCGCCTCATGGAATTCGTAGTAGGGCTGTGTGAAATCGATATAGCGGCGGCGCTCGGGGGTGATCTCCAGGCCGTTCAGGATGATGTCGAAGTCTTCCCGCATGAGCGCCTGGGGAAGGGTGGACCAGGGGGTCTGGACCATCTGCTGGCGCACCCCCAGGCGGAGGGCTAGTTCCTGGGCGATCTCGACTTCGAAGCCCATGAGGCGGGTTGGATCTTCAGGGTCGGGAAAGGTGTAGGGAGCTCCTCCTTCGGCATCTCCGCCCCACAAGAGCACCCCCCGCTCCCGGATGTCGTCCAAAGTCCCGGCGGCGGCGAACGGCAGGGCGGAGATCAGGAAGAAGGCGATGATCAGGTAAGTGAACATTGAGGTTTTTGGGGTTGGGGTCCCAAAATCAGGTAAACGTCCCTCCATTACCCCGAATCCCCTTTTCGCGGTGGAGCCAGAAGAGCGCCACCAGGGTCTTGGCATCCACGATCTCGCCCCGCAGGCTCAGCTCGACGGCTTCCTCCAAGCGGTAAAATTCAACCATTATTTCTTCGTCATGTTCCAGGCCGGCGGCGGTCTCCTGAACCCGGTCCGTATAGTAAAAGCCGATGATCTCGTCGCAGTAGCCCGGAGAGACATAGAAGTTCAGGACGTGGTTTAAATGCTCCGGCCGAAAGCCGGTTTCCTCTTCCAACTCACGAGCGGCAGTCAGGGCGGGCTCCTCCCCGGCGTCCACCTTCCCGGCAGGGAGCTCCAGCAAAGACTGATTGATGGGATAGCGGAACTGGCGGGCGAAAGGGATTCGGCCATCCTGCAACTCGGCCAGGACCACCACGCCGCCCGGGTGGCGGACGACCTCACGAATGTACTCTGTGCCGCCCAGCTCGATGGTGTCTACGGTCAGACCGACGATCTTGCCAGAGTAGACTTGCTTGCGGCTGAGCAACTTCACCGGGTGATATCGATGAAGATCTTGCCGGGTATGTTGTCGGTATAGACCTTTACGTCACGATTATCGATATCGCCATCGGTGCTGCTCGATTCGTAGAGCATGACATACTGGCTCTTCATCTCGTGGATGATGTTCGTGTAAATCTTATTCAAATCGGTAAAGGCCCGGGAAAAGATGACTCTCCCTCCGTAGCGCAGGCTCTCATCCACGAACTCATTCTGGGCCACGATGAAACGATGAAAATCGCGACTGATGTTGCTGTTGGGACGCTTCCTGCGGCCTTCCAGACCTTCCCGGTAATTCTGGATGTACTCATTGGTATAGATGATCGGGTAAAGTGCGACGCCGGCATCCCGCGCAGTCGCCATCATGGTTTTAAAAGACGACTGGCTGACGGTATCGATGCCGTCGGTCAGAAGGATGATAGCCTTCTTTCCCGATTGTTGATCGAACATGTTTTGGGCCACCCAAATCACGGAATCATGCAGGGCGGTTTTGCCATCCGGTTCGACATTGTGGAGGGCAGCGCTGACATCCACCGTCTGATCCTTCCAGTCCAGAACGACGCGCGGGGACTCTGAAAAAAGAACAAAAGCTGAACGCTCCTTGTCGAGCCCCTTAAAAAAGTCCACGGCCGTTTTGACGGCGTTATCCAGGAAATGTGAAAGGCTATAGCTGGTGTCCACCATGACGACCGCGCTGATGGGGACCTCCTGCTCGCGAAGAGCCATAATGGGCAACTGCCTTCCATTTTCAACGATCACAAAATCATTTGCAGAAAGATTGCGGATAAAATTGCCCTGGAAGTCCCTTACCAGGAAACTCACCTGAATGCTTTCGAGATCCATCAGTACCTGAACGTTTTCAATGGCGACTCTGCTCAAGGCTGGATCATGCTCTTGCGATTCTTGCGAGCTGATGTCAGAAAGGGCTTGCCCTGCGACGGACTGTGAGACTGCGTGAAAGATGAGGGGCGAGGCTAAAAGTAGAACGATAAAGATTTTTGTTCTTGTCACTGGATGTCCTCCTGAATGGTATTTTCCATTCTGTAGCGTGTCAGGAGTTTTTGCAAGGGCCATTCCAAAATAGAAAGCCACCGGTCAACTCGAGATTCACCATCCATCGGCGGGAAGGGGAAAAAGTCCCGATCTCGGTGAATTTTCCCAGCAGGCGCCCTTCGACTTTTGTGACAGATGTGCATCCAAGTGAGCATGGGTCGTCAATGGCCGTGCGTGATTTTACTCCTGGTGACGGCAGCCGTCTACATGAATTCCTTCCCGGGGGCCTTTCATTTTGACGATTTCCCGCTTCTCCTGGATAACCCCGAGATATATCAGGAGAATTTCCGATACGGCGCCTTTCTGGAGCAGTACGGGGGACGACCGCTGACGCTCTGGACTTTTCACCTCAACTATCAATTTTTTGGCCGGGATCCCTTCAGTTATCACCTGGTGAGCGTCCTGCTGCACGGACTCGCCACAGTCATGCTTTACTTCTTTGCACTGCGGCTATTCCCCTCAGTCCCAACGGCTTTTGCGGCCGCTTTGATATTTTCTCTGCATCCGCTGCAGACGCAGGCCGTGAACTATATCTGGTCCAGGTCAGAGATTTTGATGACCTGCTTTGCGCTGGCGGCTCTGATGTCGATTCAAAAGCGGTCATGGCTGGCCCTGATCTTCTTTCAACTGGCCATTTGGAGCCGCACGGACGCCCTTGTCCTGGCGCCGCTTCTGATTTACCTGGCCCCGCGCCAGTGGAAGCTGATCTCGAGCCTGGCCCTCCTGAATGTCTCTGCCTTTGTTTATTCCATGCTCGAATACGCGCCGGGCGAGATGGCGTGGAATTATCGGGACGCAGGGGGCTACTGGCTGGCTCAGCCCCAGATATTCTGGAAGTACATTCTTATGATGATCTGGCCTTCAGGACTCAGCATCGATCACGATTTTACTCCGCTCGGCTGGCCGGTCTCGTTAATCTCGGCCCTTCTTATGGCCGGTCTCCTGGTTCTCTTGGCGCGCTACCGGCGGGAGCAGCCCGTGTTTGTCTTTGGAGGTCTCTGGCTGGCGCTGGCGCTAGTTCCTTCGCTGCTGATACCCAACCCGGATTGGATCAACGAAAGCCGCCTCTACCCTGCCCTGGCGGGATTTGCCCTGGCGGCAGCTTTCGCAGCCGGCTCAATACGGCCGGCCTGGCCGAGATTCGCCCGGCTGGCGCTACCCCTGGCCTTCGTGCTTTTGGCGCTTCCGCTGACCCTGGCTCGCAACGAGCTGTGGCAGAACGACCCTTCACTGTGGAAGGACGCCGCTTCCAAGTATCCGAACAAATCCAGGATTCATTACAACTTGGGCGTGGCCCTGGCCCATGAAGGAAAAACAGCGCTGGCTCAAAAGGAATTCAATCTGGCGTCAGATTTGAATCCGGGGGATGATCTGAGCTATGCTGCCCTGGCTTATTGCTCAGAGATTATGGGCAAGCACAACCGTGCTCGCCAGCTCTACGAAAGGGCTCTCCACATCAACCCGGAGAATGAGTACGCGCGGGAAGGGATGGCCCGGACGGCCGCAAAACAAGAGGTTTTCATTGAAGTATATTAATCAGCTCAACTTAATCCTGGTGGCGATCGGCATCATTGTGGTGATCTACACCTTCTCCCAGACCTTCTGGAGCCCGTCTGCCGATCCGGAGCAAACCATTACAGTTGAGAAGACGGCCCCGGTCCGCCCGCAGTTTCCCCGTCAGAACACCCCCGCCGCTGCCGAACGGAACCAACTCTTGAATACGGGCGTTGAGTCCGGCGGCGGAGGGGTTGCCTTTCCACCGGACCGGCAGGAAGAGACCTCGGCCCCGATAGGATTGGGGGGCGCTGCTTCGAGCCCGCGACAGGCACCTTCGACGAATACGATCACCGCGGGTTCAGCGAGACGTTCGGACCAGAATTCCTCGACCGAGTCGTCTCCGGAAGGAGATTCTCAGAGCGGGGCCCTGTCCGGGGAGAGTGAACCGGCGGCTGATCAGCCACAGTTGAACCGGCAAGAGGGTCAGATTCTGGGGGCAGAAGGTCCTCCGGCCGCTCCGGAGGCGGATTCGCAGAAGCGCCAGCCTGAAGAGCCTCCCCCGCCGCCCCGCCGCGGATCCAGGCAATAGTTTTTAGCCACGGATCACGGATTACACAGATTGATCCGTGAAATCCGTGGCGTTGGGCCTAACAGCCTGTGGTAAAAGTCCTGAGGGGCCGTGCGCCAGGAAAGTGGAGTCCTCCGGCAAGGCGAGAGGAGGAAAGCGATGCTACAGCATCGTGGACGACGAACAACGCAGCCGGCGGCGGCAATCCCCTGGCGCCCTTTGGGTTAGGGGCGGCGAGGACCCGTCTGCGGCGTTGCGGCTCCTGGACGATG
>JBOGJG010000291.1:0-2186 GCA_050747825.1 Acidobacteriota bacterium
ACGTGAAGCTGCAGCGGCGAGGGCTGATAAAGGATGGGCGTGCGTCGCCGATCCGGAAGGAAGCCATGAGGTTTCGTTTGGGGGCGGCCGCGGCTAGCCATGCTTTAGGTTCCAAAGGTTTTGTGAATGAGTCAAGTTTCAAGCAACCAGTCTCGCCTCCTTGATGTAGTGGTCGATAGCCTTTTGGGTGCGGTCAAAATGCAGCCGCAGGTCGCAAGGAAACTGATGGGTTGAGAGTGTGGCAGTCAGGCCCGGGCGCAGCAGCCGATCATAGGCTCGGGTCAGCAACATTGCGGTCCGCAAACCCTGATCGGTGGCCCGGTATCGGTGGGTTCGGGGAATGCGTTCTATCAGCCCATGCAGCCGCAGCCTTCTCAGTTCGTAGGTCATCCTTCCGCGGGAGATTTGACTGGGATCAAGGCCCAGGAGTGGAGCGAAGCGCTCTTTGAGATCGCGGTTGGTGAACCCGTCGAGGTTGAGCCGGAAAACCAGCAGGCAGGCCAGGAGCGCCTGAACCGTGGGGTGGGCGAAGCGCAGGGCCGAGCCACGTTGCCCGTCTACCTCGACCGGTTGGTTGAGTTCGAGGAACGAGTCCTCATCCAGGGCGCAGTCATGCGACAGGCGTTGGACGCTCAAAAGGCGCCGATTGGCTTTAAAGCCGACCTCCCGAAGCAGCGGAAGGTTGCAAAGTCGCTTGCCGATGGCAAAGTCCCTGGTGTCGTTGATCGTGGTCTCGGTCCTTAATGCTCGACCCAGTTTGAAGTACTGCTTTATCCGGGAGTGCTTGTAGTCGACGTGCAGCGTGGGGACCACCCCCTGAGTGATCACCCTGGTCCGAAACCTACCCGGAGTGGTCTTGATCACCCGGCGGTTGAAGATGAGGGCTACCTGATCGGGACGGCCCAGGTCAAGGTTCTCCCGGATCACCTCCTCGAAGAACTGCCTTCCGGCAACCGGGCGGTCGAAGACCTGGGTGAGCGAGAACTCCGACTGCAGGATCGAGACGTGGTAGCTGTAGCCGGCAGCGTTGTCCTCGGGGGTGAACGGTTGAGGCAGAATGCCCAGCCATTTGGTGACGAAGGCTTGGATGGCGGTGGCGTCCAGGGAATCGGCAATCTGCTGGAGCCGGTCGGGTTCATCGCAGCCGGCGACTCCGTTGTCCAGGGGCTCGAACCCGATGCCGTGCTTGGTAGCCTGGCGCTTCAGCCACTCATGGCCGTTCAGGCAAACCTTGGCCGGGTAGGGAAAGTAGGTGCCGAACTTGACGAAGAACGGTCCGAAGTCCTCATCTACTGCGTAGAAGTAAAAGTGGTTGACCATGGCGGTGGAGCGGACGATCCATGGGTAAGGGGCCCCGGTCTCTGGATGTCGGCGCCTCTCGGTTCGAAAGACCGCGGTCTTCTCCTGGGCCCTGCCGATGAAAAGGACTCCCTCAGGTTGGGTGAATCTCCCAAGATGTTCGGCGGCGATGTCGTCCTTGCGCTGCCCTTTGCGAAAGTCAACCATCGGGATCTTGTGATCGGAGCCGAACTTGCGGATGGCGGTGACCAAGGCTTCGCTCTTGGGTTGCAGCAGGGCCGAGGAGGCGAAAGGTTTGCCCAGGTGGTACCGGCAAAAGCTCGCCACCTGCCGCTCGGTCTGGAGTCGGGGGACATACAAGTTTAGGTACGTCCGATCAATCGATTCCAGCTCGAAGGTCACATGGTCGGCAAGAACCTGAGCGACACTTGGGCGTAAACTCATGGCGGGCTCCGTCTGTCGGGCGGTCCTTAAAGGACAACTGACCGCAAGAGGTCGACATTGAACGGATCGGTTCTATCGAACCGGACGGGTTCCCGCCAGTCGGAGCCCCTTACCTCAATAACGAGGCTCCGCCCTATGCAGGCGAAAGGACGTCTAAGCTGGTCCATGCTCGTCCGGTCTGAGGCGGAGCCTCGTTAGATCTAGTCATCAACAATCTACCAAACGGGATTCGGGGTCAGCGCGACCCGAGCCGCCGAAGTTGTATTGGCGAGGATCAAGAGTGAGATGAACCAGGCGACGGATTTCGCCCTTCCTACGGAACGCCTTCGACCGTTATCGACGTCAGATCGGGTTCGGCGGTTCCCTTCGAAGGCTCGTCGTCGGCATGTTTACGGATCCTTCTGGTGGCGAGGGTCCAGATTCCTGCGTATGCCAGCTCAACC
>JBOGJG010000292.1:0-2055 GCA_050747825.1 Acidobacteriota bacterium
GCAATGACCGAGACGTCGTGGCCCAATTTGGCCAGACTGCGTGCCGTCTCGAAAAAAAAAGTCGCCCCCTGATCGGGATATCCGGAGAACGATACCAGGCACACTCGAATCCTTTCAGTGGAAAGCATGAGCCGGTCCGTTGAGACGGCGAAACGCTCTAGCCGCCTGAGCAACCATCGAGCAAAAACCGCCTGCAGCAAGGATCAAAACGAGCGGCCAGATAGTGGTGCGGAATCGATAGATCGTCCACGGATCACCATACAACCAGGCCAGGATCACGAAAACGACAGACGCAAAACCAGCAGGAATCAAGGCCGCACGGTTACCTTGCCGGACTGATCTAACTGTGCCGCAACACGCAAGAGGGATGAGAACAAAACTAAGAATCCATTCCGGCATGAAGACGAGAGCCATAACCCCTCCCGTTTCTCCTCGAGAGCTAAATCTACCAAAGAGCACGTAAGGAAGATTTGCCAGGACCGTCCTTGGATTCGGTGGAAATTCAACATACTGTACCGTCGCGGAACGAATGTCTTCCCGGACAATGTACCGAATTTGCGTTTCACCAATGAGATCCAGCGCGAGAAAACTGCCTGATACTGCAAAGAGAACTCCCCCCATGAGAAGGCCTAGAGAGATGCTGGTAATTACCTTCCTCAACCCGCTTGATTCAGCCAGAAACAAGTACGCCAGCAGCGACAGCCAGCCCAGAACTGCTGCGTAGAAATGCCGAACGCTTCCCAAAAGGAGCAAAGTGAGAAGCAGCATGAGGACGTTTCCGGTGGCAGGGCGACGAACAAGCCGCAGAGCTGCAAGAGCGACCGCCATAATGCCCACGGCCAGGAATGTTTCTTTTAAATTGGTCAAAGACCACACCAGCAATGAAGGGCTAAAAGTCAAAGCTAAAGCGGCCAACCGCGATGGCCAGAGACCGGAAAAAAGATGAGCGGCAATAAGATAGCTCAGGGCTATTCCTGCAGTCGCGACAGCGGCATTGGCTATGCGGGGAGCTACCAGCGAAGGCCCCCAGATCGCGATGAGAAGAGCGTTCCAATACGAGTAACCACCTGAAATGCTCAGTTCTTTTTTTGTAGAGAAATTGTCGTGATAGTAAATACCACCGTCCCAGCGTGCCAGGATCTGTAATCCTGCGTTCTGGTAGCCGGGTTCATCTTCGGCAATGTATTCCCGCCCCCGTACCTCCTGCAGGTACGGACCGATGGCAACGATTCCTGTGAGCCGCATAAGAATGGAAATTGCCACAGCCATTCCCAGGACGCGGTCCCGACAGATTGCCCAGAATAAAAGAGCCATGGTGAGACCGAGCCAGGTCAGGATGTACACAACCTGGGCCAGACTCATACTGGGTTCAAGCCCACTCTGCGCAATTTGAGCATGATTGGGATCTCGTCCGGCGCCACTTTCTTGATGCCGTCGCCCAGCGCGATCTCAACCGTCCTGATGTCCCGCACAAGGCGCATTAAACCTTGCGGCTCGACAGACGCGGCCTGATCGCTTCCCCACATGGCCCGATCCAGCGTAATGTGACGTTCAATCACGCAGGCGCCAAGTACTGCCGCCGCAAGAGATGTAGCCAACCCTACCTCGTGCCCTGAATACCCCACGGGAACCTGATAGCGCTGCGCGAGCAAGGTGATAACTGATAGATTGAGATCCTCTGTCTTGGCGGGATAAGTACTAGTGGTGTGCAAGAGAACTAAATCCTCTCCACCGAGAACATCGACTGCGTGATCGATTTGCTCCAGAGTGCTCATTCCAGTAGAAAGAATTATTGGACGTCCCGTTTTCCTGTGGTGTCGGAGCAGATTATCATCAGTCAGCGAGGCAGAAGCGATTTTGTAATAGAGGGGTTGAAACTGCTCGATGAAATCAACGGAGTTCTCATCCCAGCAGGAAGCAGACCAAAGAATGCCCTTTTCTCTACAGTAGCGGTCGATTTCTGCGTACTTGCGTTCGTCAAATTCCAGGCCTCGCTTCAAATCGCCATTGGTCTGGCCGAAAGGGCTTTCCCGCGATTTCTCCAGCTCCGCTGCC
>JBOGJG010000293.1:0-12055 GCA_050747825.1 Acidobacteriota bacterium
CTACTTGCAGGGAGATCTTGCCTCGAATCGCCCCAAAATCAGGGTTAGACCGTGGAAGTTGGGCTAATTCGCTTTTGGCTCGGAATGTGGGGTATTGATAATCGCTTATCATTATTTGAACGAGGAGCAACCTCCATTTTGAGTTCGGTGCCAGACTGGGACTCGAATGCCCTGTTGATAAGGGTTTTGCGAGCAATTACGTGCGTGTCACCCTTTTGCCGCAGTCTCATCTCCGCCAGATCCATGCCCACCTCGCGCGTTACCCCCGCCCCAAAGCGGATATTCGAACTGGCCATTTCAAAAGCGTATTCTTTTCTCGACAGTGTACTCCAAAAGTCCTCACAGGATTTCGAAAAAGACTTCGTCTTTCAATGCACGGTCAAATGTCACGGTTCGATTGCAGCCCTGATTCAGGTTGCGTTGGCCGATCACATAATCGGCAAAATCCGCTTTGCCCTTACGATAGCTTTCCAGGGCTTTCCAGATCGAATCACGGTTTTCGGTTTCGAAATGCTCTGTAAGCAGGACCTTCTCGATGAGACCGGCTATTTCTTCCTTGCCGTAATCGTAACCTGATTCCAGGACCCAAACCATTTCGCACAATACTAGATGGTTGAGGAAAAGCCGTTCACCTTCTCGAACAGCTCGCCGGATCAACTGGACCGCTCTCTTTGACTGAGCAGGATCATCCTTTACGAAGTAGCGAATCAGAATATTTGTATCCAGAGCTATCAAGTTTCTGCTCCAAAGCGTTTACGAATCGTCTTATTCATTTGTCTGACGGACAGTGGCTTCTGATCCGGGCGATGAAGAATGCCCTCAAGCTCTTCGATAGATATAGAGGATTTTCGAAGTGTAATTTTGCCTCCGGCTTCCTCAACGAAATCGAGACGGTCTCCGGCACGAAGCTTTAGCTGTTCTCGTATTTTCTTGGGAACAGTCACTTGTCCCTTAGTTGTTACTGTGGCGGCAGGCATTTGCAGGCTCCTTTCCTAATTGTAAAATTCTTACTCCATTGTAAGGGAGATCAGGGGAATCATTCAAATAAATTCATCTGGCGGCAATGAGGCTCGCCGGCAGGTGTGATGAAGGAAGAGGTCGAGACGCCGATCAGGCGCACCCGCAGATCGGGAGCGCAGAACCGGCGCAGCAAAGTGCGTGCGATCGAGTAAATCTCCGTATCAGTCTGAAGCGGCTCGGCGAGAGTGATTTGGCGTGTGATCGTAGTGAAATCCGAGTAGCGCAGCTTGAGAGTGATTGTCCGGGCGGTAAATTTCCTCCGTTCCAGGCGCCTGGCTACACTCTGGCTAAGCTGTCTGAGTGTGTTCTGAAGAACCTCCTGTTCCAGCACATCTTCCGGAAAGGTCGTTTCATGGCCGATTGACTTCGGTTCCCGGTCTTCTAAAACCGGCCTGTGATCTTCGCCGTGAGAGAGCTCCCAAAGGTGCTCTCCCAGCTTCCCGAAACGTTTCACCAGGGAGAGTCGATCAGATTCGCGAAGCTGGCGAATGCTCTTGATTCCGATTTCCGACAGCTTTCGCTCAGTTACGGGACCCACACCCCACAAGCGTGAGATCGGGAGAGGGTCCAGAAAAGCTTGGATCTGCTGAACACGCACCAGCAGCAGCCCGTCCGGCTTTTTCAGGTCCGAAGCGATTTTGGCAATGAATTTGTTGGGCGCGATGCCGATAGAAGAAGTCAGCCGCTCCCGATCGAGAATCGTTCGTTTCAGCAAGCGAGCGGCTTCAAGAGCGCTCTGGTCGTCCACCACTTTCTCCGACATGTCCAGAAAGGCTTCATCGATGCTGAGAGGCTCCACTCGATCCGTGAAGTCGCGAAAGATGCTGCGGATCTTCCGGCTGACATCCTGATATCTTTCGAAATCCGGACGCAAGTAGATGCCACGTGGACAGAGCCGAAAGGCTTTGCTGATGGGCATTGCCGAATGGATTCCAAACTTGCGAGCCTCATAGGAACAGGCGGCTACGACTCCGCGCCCCTGCCCGTCTCTTGGATCGGCTCCCACGATCACCGGTTTGCCCTTGTGCTCGGGCTGGTCGCGCTGCTCGACGGAAGCGTAGAAGGCATCCATGTCGATATGAAAAATGGTGCGCGTCAATGCAATTTCAGGACGACCAGTGTGGCGTCATCTTCGGGGATCTGCGTGTCTGTGTTTCGGGTGGCCTCCTGGACGAGTGTGTCCGCCAGGCGTTCAGCCCCCAGTGAAGCATGGCGGCGCAACAGGCGCTCCAGACCGGAAAGCCCCAACTCGGCGCCCCGTTTGTCATGGGCCTCGCTCAAACCGTCGGTATAGAGGAGCATCGTGTCGCCGGCCTGCAGGTTAATGCGATTTTCGAAATAGGCGCTCTCCTGGAAAGCGCCCAGAACGGTGCCGCCAGCTTCAAGTCTCATCATTTCCGCGCCGGCCCGCAACAGCAAGGGAGGGTTGTGCCCTGCATTGCTGTACGTCAGAACGCGGTTGGTCTCATCGAAAACGCCGTAGAAGGCTGTTACGAAGCGGTTGCTGTCGGTCGTTTCCCACAGTAACCGGTTCACTTTTGACAGTATCGTGCTGATGTTGAAATTATTTCGAATCTCGGCCAGCAGAGAGGCGCGAAAGGCCGACATGATCAGTCCCGCCGAAATCCCCTTGCCCGAGACGTCCCCGACGACCAGTCCCCACTGGCCAAAGACGATCGGGATGAAGTCAAAATAATCGCCGCTGACCATCTGGGGGGACGCGATGTGGCGGGCAGCCAACTCGAGTCCCGGGATAGCGGGCATTCTCGAGGGCAGAAACCTCAATTGAATCTCGCGGGCGATACGGACCTCCTGCTCCAACTGGCTTTTCTCCAGCATGGATTTATGAAGGCGAGCCCTCTCAATCGCCGAAGCTGCCTGATTCCCGAAGGTCTCCAGCAACCCCAGGTCGGCATCCGAGTATGCCTCCGCCTGATTGTTGGCCAATGAGAAGAGGCCCACCAGCCTTTCCGCGCTGCGCAGCGGGATGAGTACCTCGGACTTCAGGTCAGGCCTCACGCACAGGTGAACGTCCTGACAATCTCCGGTCGAGAGAATGCAGCAAGTAGGCCCCCGCTCGTCCCAAGTCTGCTGGATGCGGTGGGCCTTTTCAACGAGTGACTGCCGATCTTCGTCGGAGTATCCTGAATAGGCGATCTGTTCTTCCAGTTGTCCCGTCGCGAAGAGGAAAATCGCTCCGGCATCGTAGGGCAAGAGTCCTTTCAGGTTCTCCAGTATCTCCTCAAGGATTTCGTCCAAATCCAGGCTTGTATTGATTCTGCGAGAGATCTCCTTGAGCCTGGATTCGATCTGCCCTTTCAGTTCGGCTTCGTGCGAAAGGACGAAGTGATTGACGGCAATGGCCATATGCGGAGCCAGAGCTTCCAGATAGTCGCGGTCCTGTTCGTCGAAATCATGGCTGTCCCTGGCCGCAATGACCTCAACGCTGCCGATCAGCCGGTTGTCCCGCTCCAGTGGCGTTACCAGCGCGGAATGAGGTGCGGAGGAGTCGCGGGGGAGCAGCAGAGTCCGGCCGCCGGCGATTGCCTGCCCACTGTAGCCCTGGCCTGGCTGGATAAGCGTGCCTTTGAGGGTTTCCGGAAGGTGATACTTGAGCTGTTTCTTGCGCACGTCCAAGAGTGAAAAACGCACTTCTCCTGCCTGAAACTCATCCAGCAACAGTCCGCCCAGAGAGTGAAACAGTTCGTCAATGCTCTGGGAGAGGTGAAAGGCTTCCAAATAGCCGAGCAGTAGCCGCTTCTTCCTCCTAAAGCTGAGGGTCCGGTCCGATCTCTTCTTTTTCAGCGCCCCAGTTTCCATAAGACCTGTCTATTGTAGTCACTTCATGGTACGGCATGTAAGTGACTGCCGGTGAGTCTAGCGCCTGAAGAGTGTGAGCTGTGGGGAAGGGGAGAGAAGTAAAAGTCCTTCGACTGCGTGGAGGCTTGTTCTCGAGTAACCTTCGAACTGCACGTGCGCAAACTTGCGATTGCGGCTGATCTTTAAGACCTTGCCCCGGCGCGTTGGATCGGCGCGCAGGGCAACCAAGGCCTGCGCCTGCAGCCGTCTGCTGCTCTCTGCCATGGTCCCTTTTTAGAGCCAGACCCTGACGTTGCAAGTCATCCCAGCAGGCAAAGAGTCAGATTGGGGGTGGTAGCATCCACCCCTGGAGTAAATTTGACTCGAGAGGCATGAATTCACACACCGGCCGGCGCATGGCCATTATCGATCTGGGCTCGAACACGGCGCGTCTTGTTTTGATGAACTGTCAGCCTGGTTATGCCTACCACCTGGAGAATGAAATTCGGGAGGTGGTGAGACTTCGTGCGGGAATGACCCAAAAAAGCTTAAGCGAGGAAGCCATGGACCGCGCCCTTTTCACCCTTCGACTTTTCAGGAGATTTTGTGACAGCCAGGTGCCGGACCTGATCCTTGCGACCGCCACCAGTGCCGTCCGAGAGGCGGACAACGGCAGGGAATTTTTGCGGCGTGTGGAATCGGAAGTGGGTCTGAAGCTGAGGCTGCTCAGTGGCGAGAAAGAGGCATATTATGGCGCTCTTGGAGCCCAAAACTGCCTCGTCATCCAGGACGGAGTTATCCTGGACGTGGGCGGCGGGAGCGCGCAGATCAGCCAGATCGTTGGTGGTCGCTTCAGACGAGGGTGTGCCCTCAGCCTGGGCGCAGTGGCCTTGACGGAGCGTTTTGTTCGCCATGACCCCATAGACCGAAGTGAACTGGGCAGAATTCAAAGAGAGATTCAGACCGAATTGCAAAATCTCGAGTGGCCGAGAGACAGCAGAGGTCCGCTGATCGCCTTGGGCGGAACCGTACGAAATCTGGCCAAAATCGACGCCAAGCGCACCGGTTTTCCGCTGAACAACATCAACGGGTTTACTCTCACTCGTGACTCCCTGTCTGAAACGATCGAGATCCTCCGCGAGCAGCCACTTGCCGAGAGGGAGAAGGTCCGTGGACTCAAGAAAGATCGTGCCGACATCATATTGCCCGGAGCGATGGTCGTGCTGGCCCTGATGGACTTTCTGAAACTTGGGGAACTGACCGTTTCCCAGTACGGCCTGCGCGAAGGGCTTTTCTTTGAGCATTTCTGGAGCGATCTGAAGTATCCCGTCAGTCTCGACCTGCGCAGTTTCAGCGTACTCAATATGGCCCGCTTTTATCATTATCATGAGGAGCACGCTCAGCATGTCCGCTTTCTGGCTGGCCGTTTATTTCAGCAATTGCAGCCACTGCACGGCTATGGCAGCGCCGAGCGAGAGCTGCTCGATGCGGCTGCGGTATTGCATGACGTCGGCACCACGGTCAGCTACAACGATCACCACAAGCACTCACAGGCGCTTATTGTCGGCGGGGGTCTGTCTGGTTTCTCGCCCCGAGAAACTGCGCTGGTTTCCCTGCTGGCCCGCTACCATAGAAAGGGCACTCCCAGCACCAACGGGTACACGGCTCTTTTGAGCAAAGATGACGCCGAACGCCTCACCCGTCTGGCTGCCATCCTGCGAATGGGGGAATACCTGGAACGAGGACGTGCCGGTCTGGTTCAAGATGTTCAGATCTCATGGGACGAGCAGCAGCTTCACATTACTGTCGTCGCGGGCGAAGATCCGACCGTAGAGATCTGGGAGAGCCAGCGCAACGCGGCCGATCTGATGGAGCAGGCGTTCAAGAGACAAGTAAGGCTCGAGAGTTTCATTGCTCTATAACAGAGCTCGCCTGACCGACCGAGTTTGCAGAGATTTTTCCTGGCTGTAACTTTTCCGTGACATCCGGCTGCTAATCTCCCTTCTGACTTTGAGTAAGAAATGAGCCCGATATCTAACATCATTCAAGGGGAGACCATGCCGAGAATCATCCTGTGTGTGCTTTTGCTTTCTATGACCCTGACCACTTCGGTAGCAGCCCAGGACCTGAATCAGAATTTTGGGACCATCTCCGGAGTCGTCGTCAGCGTCGCCAACGGCGCTATGATCAGCGGCGTTTCGATTGAGGTCTTGCAGATCGGAATCAAGGTCGAGTCAGACCTTGACGGGATCTACCAACTTGACTTGCCAGCAGGGAAGTACGACCTCAGGATCGTCCAGAACGGTTTCGTGGAACAAGTGGTCAAGGGAGTCCAGGTCAGCGCGGGAGAGATTACCTACCAGGACGTCGCGCTCAATCCAGAAGGAATGCAGATCGGGGACGTCAGCGTGGTGGCGGAAGCCGAAAAGGTCTCCAATGAGGCGCTACTGGCAGAACGCAAGACCGCCAATACGATCAGTGACAGCATCGGGGCGCGGGAAATGTCCCGTCTGACCGGCTGGGACGCCGCCGACGCCATGCAGAGAGTCACCGGCGCTTCCATAGTTGACAACCGCTATGTCTTCATCCGGGGGCTGGGAGAGCGCTACAGCAATACGATGCTTAACGGCTCGGTGCTTCCCTCCACCCAGCCTGATAAGAAAGTGGTTCCGCTGGACCTCTTTCCGGCCAGCCTGCTGGAGAACATCCGGATTGAGAAGTCCTACACTCCGGACCAGCCGGGAGAGTTCGCAGGAGGGGTGATCAAGATTCAAACCATTGACTTTCCCAGCAGCCCAACTCTAAAGCTCTCTTATGGGCAGGGATTTGGAACCAACACCACCTTCCAGGACTTTATGACTTATCCCGGCGGTTCCTTGGATTGGCTGGGATTCGATGATGGCACGCGGTCGATTCCCGGCGGGATCCCCTCCGAGCGGCTCATTCGCCAATCGCGCTTTTCCAGCCAGGGCTTTTCTCCCGAGCAACTGCAGGACTTTGGCCGCTCTTTCTCAAACGTCTGGGACTCAGCGGCCCAAAGCGCCATTCCGAATCAGAACTTCAACCTGGTCGCAGGCAACACTTTTGGAAAGTTTGGCCTGGTGTTTGCGCTCTCCCAGAGCAACAGCTTTCACAATCAGGACGAGATTCAAAACGTCTATAAAGTTGGACAGGGTGGCAACGTAGAGCCCTTTCACAGTTATGACTTCGACATCAGCCAGCGCTCCGTCCGAACCGGCGTAACCGCCAACCTGGCTTACGAGCTGACGGACAATCACCGCTTCCAGTTGCGCAATTTTTTTACCAAGGACACCGGTGACGAAGCGCGCATGTTTGAAGGCTTCAACGGAGACGCTAACAATGAAATTCGGGACACCAGGCTGCGTTTCGTAGAGGAGGGGATTTACTCCACTCAGATCGCGGGTGAGCACTATGTGCAGGGACTGGCCAACAGCTTTCTCGAGTGGAAGCTTTCCTACTCACTTTCGGCCCTGGACGAGCCCGACTTAAGAGAGACTCTCTATGAAGAGAGGGCCGGCGTGTTTTTTCTGGCCGACGAAAGCCAGAGCGGCTTCCGCATGTTCAACAACCTGGATGAGGCGATTTGGGAGCCCTCTCTTGACTGGACCACTTACTTCACAGGCGCCGGACTGACGGGAAGCTACAGAGTCGGTGTGTCCTATCGCACCCGGGAGCGGGACTTCAGCTCCAGGCGCTTCCGCTTTGTCCCCAGAAATACTCAAGGCAACGACCTTTCCCAGTCGCCCGAGGAGATTTTCACGCCCGACAACATCCGGCCCGACCGATTCGAAGTTCGCGAGGAAACGCGGCCCACCGACACCTATGAAGCTCATGCGATCACGCGGGCGGCCTATGGTATGGTCGATCTGACGGCAGGCCGGTGGCGCTTTATCGGCGGCTTGCGCGTGGAAGATGACAGCCAGAACGTAGAAACCTTCGATCCGTTTGACCGCCAGAATCCGAATCGTATCAATTCACGCCTGGACAATACTGACCTGCTGCCGGCGCTTAGCGTCATCTACCGCCTGACCCCCGAAGCCAATCTTCGAACCTCCTTCAGCCAGACGGTGAACCGTCCCGAATTTCGAGAGCTTTCGCCTTTTGAGTTTACGGACGTAGTGGGTGGCCGGGCTATAGTTGGAAATCCGGCCTTGACAAGGTCCCTCATCAAGAACTACGACCTGCGGTGGGAATGGTTTGTCAGTGCGTCCGAACTGCTGTCGGTCAGCTTCTTCTTCAAAGATTTCGATGATCCCATCGAGCGCTTTGTACAGCCCACGGCTCAACTGCGTACGTCTTTTCTCAATGCCGACCGCGCCCGTAACCTGGGTTTCGAGTTTGATGTGAGGAAAAACCTCGGTCTGTTCTCATCGGTCCTCGATAATTTCTCAGTCTCGGCCAATTACACCCTGGTTGATTCAGAAGTGGAGATCCCGGAGCGCGAACTGAATGTCCTGACCTCTCTGGCCAGGTCGCTGGCCGGCCAATCGCGCCACGTCCTCAACACAATTCTAGAGTTCGAGAATCCCGGCTCGCGCTCGGTTGCCCGCCTTCTCTTCAATTACCAGGGGCGGCGAATCACCGACGTCGGGTCGCTTGGACTTCCGGACATCCTTCAGTCCGGTTACCCACGGCTGGACGCAGTTTTCCTGCAGCCGGTGGGCCAAAGATGGGGTCTAAAATTCAGCGCGGAGAATCTGCTGGACCACGCCCACGAGTTCACGCAAGGGGATCAGTTACAGCGATCGTTCACGACCGGACGCGTTTTCTCGATCACACTCTCCCGTTGGTTTTTTTCGGAATAGTAAGCACTTAAACCGCAATCAAGAAAGGAGCAGCAATGTTTAGTAAATCGACCTATACCTTCTCTGTCTGTTTCATAGTGGCCAGCCTGGCCGTCTCCGGACTGGCTCCGGGAGCCGGCAGCGACGTCAGGCTGGGCGATCCGCAGTTTGCCCTGCTGGCGGACCTCTCCAGCGGGCCCAAGCCCACCACTCTGTTGCGCACCAATGAGGTGGTCTACCTGGAAGGCGATCCCATAGAGCTTAGGCTGGATATGGACCCGAACGGACATCTGTTTGGAAAGACCTTCTTCCTCTACCTCCAGAACATGGAAACCGGAGAGATTCGCTATCTGAACGTTGAAGACGGCTTGCTGGAGGCCGGCACGGTCACCGACCTGGCCGGGGACACTCTGGCCAACATTCAGCCCTACGGCATTCCCAGCCTGCAGGATTTCGTTCTACTGGGATCCGGCGGGCTGGCTGGCCCTGCTCTGGAGGCCAGCGGCGATCTGATGGGCAACCATCAGTTGGTATTGGAACTGCGAGATGCCAGCGGACAGCGGGTCTTTCAGCGGGCCAATTCCGGCTTCACGGTCGTGGAGTCCGTGGAGACGCTGCCGGCTGAAATTACGGCCGATACCACGCTGACCTCCAACAACGCTTACCTGCTGGACAATCGCGCTGCTTTCGTGCGTTCCGGAGCCACGCTGACCATAGAGCCCGGAACCCATATTCTGGGGACGGGAACCGGCGCCCTCATCATTGACCGCGGCGCCAGGATCATCGCCGATGGCACCCAGGCCCGCCCGATCGTGATGACCAGCGCTCAGTCCGTAGGCAGCCGCCAGACACAGGACTGGGGAGGCCTTATCATCAACGGCAACGCTCCGATTAACGTTCCAGGCGGCGTGGCCGAAGGCGAAGGCGACACGGGAGAGTACGGAGGCAACGATCCGGAGGATGACAGCGGAATCATCCGCTACCTCCGCGTGGAATTCGCAGGTATCGAGTTCAGTCCCGAGAACGAACTCAACGGAATTGCGTTCCAGGGAGTCGGCCGGGGAACCGTCGTCGATTTCATCCAGGTCCATTTCAACAAGGACGACGGTGTGGAGTTCTTCGGCGGCACGGTGAACGCCAAACACGTCCTGCTGACATCCAACGCGGACGACAGTCTGGATTGGACGGACGGCTGGACGGGCAAGATGCAGTTTGTAGTCGCTCAGCAGAACAAGGCTGACGCGGATCAGGGAATCGAAGCCGACAACAGCGCTGAGAACAATGAGCTGACCCCACGCTCCGGGCCCACCATCCACAACCTGACCTTGATCGGCGGGAATGCAGGGCAGGGAACCGAGGAAGAAGGCGATATCGGCATTCTCCTCAGAGAAGGCACAGCGGCCGAGATCCGCAATGCCATCGTGACCGGCTTCGGTCAGGAAGGTCTGGTGATCGACCAGGATGCCACGGTGACACAGGCCCAGTCCGGTCAGATTGCAGTCACCAATTCCATCTTTGCAGGCAATGCCACGAGGGAGCCGGCCAAGGGTGCCTTCGGCGCCGGGAGCAATGTCACCAGCGGTTTTGACGTGAGCGGATTCATGACGAGCTCAACCAGCAACAACCGTGTGGGAGTCAATCCGATGCTGAGAGATGCGTTCAATCTCCTAGCGCCTGATTACCGGCCCAAATTGGAATCGCCGGCAGCGGATGTGAACTTCGTGAGCAATCCTCCCGACGATGGATTTTTCACGCCGGTCAATTTTGTGGGTGGGGTGAGTCCTCTCGACGACTGGACTGCCGGGTGGACTACCCACGTCCCCAACTAATCGAACAGGAGAAAAACAGTGATATATCGGATCTTACTTTTAACCTTCTTTATAGCGACGGGACGAGCGCAGATCCTCCAGCCTCCCACGGCAGAGCAAGATGACAGTGAGCCGCCGGTTATCTTTGTAGCTCAGGTGGCGCACGGAGCGGGACTGCAAACCACGTTCAACTTCGTCGATTTATCCGGAGAGACCAATCGCGTCGCGGTCCGCGCCTTTGACGACACGGGCGAGCCGCTGGAGCTGCTCTCCAGCGGGCCCTCACCGTTTCAAGGCCAGACCGCCGAAACGGAAATCGGCGTGGAGATTTCGGGACTGGGCGGTACGGTTGCGGAAACGTTCAGCAGCGATCCCGATTCCATTCAGGTGGGATACGTTGAGATTACAGCCGAGGCTCCCGTTGGAGTCGAGGTCGTCTTTCGCAACTTCTCCAGCGAAGGGAGACTTTTGACCACCACCAGCGTTCTTCCGGAGCCGCTTACGCAGGCTTTTTCCTTTATTGCCTTCGCCAACAGTTTTGCCAAATCCGGAATCGCCCTGCTCAATCCGGCCTCCAACGGCCAGAGCGTTGATGTCTCGGTGCAACTTTATAACCGTTTCGGAGATTTAGCGGCCGAGAGCGTCATTGAGTTGGACCAGGGGCAAAAGGTGGCGATTCTGATTGACGACCCCCGCCTTTTCCCGGAACTTCTGGGACAGGAATTCACGGGTTCGATTGAGATCAGAGCCACGGCTCCCCTAGGAGTTACCATCATCAGAGTAGAAGGGTCGGAGGCATTTCTCACGACTCAGACGGTCCAACCCGCTCGAGGATTAGAGTAGGGAGCCAGAAGTAGATGGCGAGCCGGAACCGCATACTGGTTATTGACCCCGATCCGGTCGCGCGCGAAATAGCCTGTCTCACCTTGAATGAGGCAGGCTATCGCTGCCTTGCCGTCAGGAGCGGAACTGATGGCCTGACCATGGCACGAAGCGGCCATCCGGATCTGATCGTGCTGGACATCAGCATCCCCGACCTAAGCGGAGTTGAAATACTCAAGTACCTGAAGAGCGACTTGGAAATTACAAAGATCCCCATCATCGCGGTGACCGCCAGAGGAGAAGAAAAAGACCGGATCACGGCACTGGAAGTGGGAGCGGATGACTGCCTCACCAAGCCGTTCAATCCAAGAGAGCTCATCCTTCGATTGGCAAAGATCCTGCGACGATCTGAAGGAAAACCTTCCGTGCTTCAGTGCCGGAATATCACTCTAAACGAGGAGAGCTATGAGGTTCGGGTGGGAGGCCATTTGGTCTATCTGACAGCAACCGAGTTCAGCCTGCTTTCCCTCCTCCTGAAAAACCAGGGGCGCCTGCTCTCTCGAGATCATTTGCTCAAGACCGTTTGGGGATATCGCGAAGGGCATAAGACCCGCACCGTGGATACCCACGTGCAGCGCCTGCGCAGAAAATTAAGCAGCGAAAAAGATTGTCTTCAGACAATCCGCGGCCAAGGCTACAAGATCTCGGAAATAGAGGGAAATAGAGGGAAATAGAGGGACGCTCACCTCGTTTACCTGATTTTCGAATCAGGTAAACGAGGTGAGCGTCCCTCTATTTCCC
>JBOGJG010000294.1:0-1158 GCA_050747825.1 Acidobacteriota bacterium
CGCCTGGCCTCACTGATGCCGCCGCAGTGGGACACGTCCGGCTGTACTACCGCACACGCTCTCTTTTCGAACAGTTCCCGAAATTGATGGCGCGTGACCAGTCGCTCGCCGGTGGCGATGGGAAAAGGAAGAGCGCGAGCTACTTCCACCAGGCCGTCCACTTCTTCGGGCCAGCAGGGCTCCTCATACCAGTAGAGGTTATAGTCCACCAGCAGGCGCCCAAATTGAATGGCGCAGGCCGGGGTGGTCCGGGCGTGAAGGTCGAGCATGATATCCACGTCATCACCGGCCGTATTGTGCAGCGCCTCCACACAGCGTGCCGCTTGCTTCAGGGTCCGGGCGCTCTCAATGGGTTCGGAGACGGGGATGGGCATGGCCTTGACCGCAGTAAATCCATTCTCCAGGCTTTGCTTCAGCCGTTGGGCAAACTCCTCCGGCTCCACCGTCTTGTACATGCTTTCCAGGCTCCCGCCGCCCAGATGATCGTAAAACCGCAGCGTGTCTCGCACCGGCCCTCCCAAAAGCTCGCATACCGGCTTCCCGGCTTCTTTGCCTTTGATATCCCAGAGCGCCTGATCGATGCCGCTGATAGCGCTGCCCGTCACGATCCCTCCCCTCCAGAAGTACTGCCGAAACATGGTCTGCCAGAGATGTTCCACCCGCCTGGGGTCCTGGCCGATCAGGAGGGGAGAAAGATCTTCAACAGCGCCGGCCACGCTTTTCGTCTTCCACTCCAGGGTGGCTTCCCCCCATCCGTAGAGTCCGGGCTGATCGGTATCCACGCGCACGAAGATCCAGTTCCGCATTCGGGCATGGACTACAGTGGTGGAGATTTTGGTTATTTTCACATGTCCTCCACAAGGAGAGAAAAAGCGCTGATCGCGGCTTCAACCGCCCAGAGGTGAAATTGGATTCGACGGTCGAGAGGCTGCATCATACCTGTTTCCATGACCACTGAGATGGGAAAGCGTTCCGCCCACTGATAAAAAGCCATGGTGGGGCGCTGGTCGGAGCGCAAAATGCCGCCGGCAATGATTTGATTTGCGCTCCCGCCGACCCACATCCGGCCGCTTTGCTCCAACTGTTCCAAGCTTGCAGGCCGCAGGCCATGCCTTGCCACTGCCTGGATCATGGCGTCAGCCACTTGCGCCTCCAATC
>JBOGJG010000295.1:0-11523 GCA_050747825.1 Acidobacteriota bacterium
GTGCCCGCGATTGCCATCCAAAGCTTCCGTTGGCAGTTGGAAAACGATCAATGGCAAGGCCGCGCCAAAACCATCTGGCGCGCCCACGAGACTGCGGCCGCAGACCTCGGAGAAAAAGAGGTCAATCAGCGAGTGGCGCGAGCGCTCTGGAATAAAATCATGCCGGGGATTACGGGCGAGTTCGATTGTCCTTCCATGATCCGCATGTTCGCCCCCAGGCCTCTATTGATCCTTAGCGGAGAAAACGATCCGAATTGTCCCCTGCCCGGCGCCAAACTCGGTTTTGCCGCGGCCAGGGAAGCCTATGCCAAAGTCAATGCGCTGGATCATCTCAAGATCGATCTGGCTGAGGGCGTCGCCCACAAAGTCACTCCCGAGCAAACCCAGACGGCCATCGCGTGGTTTGAACGTTGGCTGCTCAGCGGTCAGTGGTCAGTGGTCAGCCGTCAGCGGGTCGAATGCGTGGCAGGATGCACAGGCGGCCCAGGCCAGGCAGGTCTGGGCGGTCCCGCCACTGAAGCCCAGCTCAATGAACCTTTTGGGGTGGATTTCGATCAGGAGGACAACTGGTACATCGTGGAGTGGCATGGGCATCGGGTCACTCGGGTCGATCCATCGGGGAAAATTACTTTAGTTGCGGGCACCGGCGAGAAAGGGGAGGGCGGAGACGGGGGCCCGGGGCCAAAGGCCCAGCTCAATGATCCGCATAGCCTGTACTTTCATGATGGACAGATCTATGTTGCCGACACGCGCAACAATCGAGTCCGCCGGATCGATCCCCAGACGGGAATCATCACCACCATTGCTGGCACCGGCGAGGCCGGATTTTCCGGGGATGGCGGCCCCGCCACTCAAGCCAAATTTGATGCGACTTTCGACTTGGCTTTGTATGGCGACAAGCTTTACATCGCCGACCTGAATAATCGTCGAGTGCGGCGGGTCAACTTAAAAGATGGAATTGTTGCCACGGTCGCCGGCAACGGCGAGACGGGGATACCCGAAGAGGGCGCAGAGGCCAAGAACAGCCCGCTACTCGATCCCCGTGCCATTACGGCGGATGCAGAGGGGAATCTTTACATCCTTTCCAGGCGAGGCAATGCGCTTCGCGTCGTGGATAAGGAAGGCAAGATTCGAACGTTGATCGCTCCCGGAGATTTCCAGCCGGACATGAACGGCCCCAAGCATCTGTGCGTCGATCTGGAGGGGACTTTGATTATTGCCGATACCGAGAATCACCTGATCCGTAAATACTCGCCGGAAACCAGGACACTGATGACGATTGCGGGTACCGGTGAGGCAGGCAGCCGGCTCTCAACCGGAAATCCGCTGGAAACCCAACTAAACCGCCCCCATGGAGTTTATGTCCACCCATCAGGCGCTCTATATATATCCGACAGCGCGAACCACCGCGTATTGAGGCTGACAGGGTGGTAAAGCGACGCACGGAACTGGAGGATTATTGATGAAAAAACCTGTTTTATTCGCCGTGAGTGTCATGGCAGTTTTCTCGGTCATTGCACTCTCGAATCCTGCCGCTCCAGCCGAAGATGCAAAAGAAGGCAAATCGCCGGTCGATAATTTGCCCTCTTACATCACCAGACTAACCCATTTCGGCGAGCGTGGGGATTGGTCTCATGATGGCAAAAAGATCCTGTTCCTTGAAAAAACCTTTGGCGACGTGTACGAGGTGGATATCGCCACCCAAGAGATTCGTCTCCTGACGGGCCACTACTTCCACGAGGGATATGTGCGGGCGCTGTACCTGGCCAACGGCGACATTCTGCTTTCAGGCGATCCCACATTCAATGCTGATGATCCCTGGATCAGCCGTCGTAGCGAGGCTGAGCTCTGGGTCTTGGGCAAGGACCTGGATAAGCCCCCGCTCCGGCTGGACGAGAAGTGTTCGGAAGGACCGGCTGTCTCTCGAACGAACATGAAGATTGCCTGGACCATCGATCATGGAGATTATCCCGACAGGCTTCCTGAAGGAGCGGATCAGATCTGGATGGCCGATATCGTATATGAAGGCGGCGTTCCCAAGCTGGTCAACAAGAAATTGGTTTTGGATAATCGCAATCTGGACTTCGAAGCCGGCCTGGAATGCCAGAACTTCGTTCCCCCGGACGAGAAGAAGTTGACCTTCTCGGCCTATGGCTATCAGGGCACGGAAGTGATGACCTTAGATCTGGAGACGGGCGAGGTCGTCAATCATTCGAAATCGCCTCATTACGAGGAGCCGGAGGGGATTTTCCCGGACGGGCAACACACGTTGGTTGAGGCCGATCGCCATCACCCCGAAGGCTCTCAGTATGTGGATGTCTATAAGCTGCGTCTGAATGGTTCCGGAGACATCGAGCGGATAGTCCACTTCGGTGATTATCCCGGGTACAAATCGTCCAATCCGGTGGTGAGAGACGATGGACGCTTTATCGAGTTTCAGATGGCCAAGGTCGGTGATCCAGCCGGAGTAGGTCGCGGCATCTTTATCTATGATGTGGAAAAGGCTGAATCCGCCAAAGAGAAGTAAACGGATTCCTGCCAATGAGGTCTTTATATGAGACAAGTGAAAAACGCAATAGCTTCAGGCATTCTAATATTGGCAATGTCCGTCTCCTGCACGACTCCTTCCCCCGATGCGGAGATGGCTGCGACTGATGAGGTTTCGATTGCGGTGCCCGATTATCGTCCGGGTGGAGAGTGGCCTCAGCTTCCCGAGGGTTATACGTGGGGAGAGGTCTCGGGTGTGGCCGTGGATCGGGACGGCGAAGTCCTGGTGTTTCACCGGGGCGAGCATCCGCTGATGGAGTTCAAACAGGACGGCACTTTCATTCGCTCCTGGGGAGAAGGTTCGGTGGCCAGAGCCCACGGCCTGCGGGTGGACGCAAATAATAATATCTGGGTTACGGACGTGGGATCCCACACCGTTACCAAGTACGACCAGCAGGGAAACGTCCTGCTGATTCTGGGGGAAAAAGGCGTCGCGGGGGAAGATGAGTCTCACTTCAATCAACCCGCCGATGTGGCTGTTGCTTCCAACGGAGACATTTTCGTGGCTGATGGCTACGGGAACTCCCGGGTGGTCAAGTTCGACAAAGATGGCAAGTTCATCAAAGCCTGGGGCAAAAAGGGAACCGGCCAGGGGGAATTCAATCTGGTTCATGCTGTGGTTCTTGATCCCCAGGGACGTTTGTATGTCGGAGATCGTGAAAACAATCGAATCCAGATTTTTGATCAGGATGGGAACTTTATTGATATGTGGACCGACGTAGGAGCCCCTTTCGGGTTGGCTATCTCCGGCGATAAGCTATACATCGCCACCGGCCGCGATCAAAACGTGAATATTGTGGATTTGGAAGGCACTGTATTAACTGCATTTGGATCGGAAGGGACGGAATTGGGCCACTTCAATCTCCCCCACGGCATCACTGTGGCCGAGACAGGGGATATTTATATTGCCGAAATCCGAAACGAACGCACCCAGAAGTTCGTACTTAAATAAGATATGGCTGCTGGAAAGGTTCAATCACTCGATCGCGCTCTCAGGATTCTGGAGACCCTCGCGTCCGCAAATGACGGGATGGGGATTTCCGAGATGAGTAGGAAGCTGGGCCTTTCTCCCAGCACCATCCATCGCCTGCTTTTTACTTTATCCCAAAGGGGATTTGTAACCCAGCTCCATGATGAGAGGTACCATCTGGGCCATAAGATCGTAGAAATGAGCCGGACCTTTGTCGAAGGCTTTCAGTTGGTGAAGATTGTCCGACCCTACCTGGAAGCAGTTTGCAAGACAACCGGTGAAACAACCAATCTGATCGTTCTAAGCAACAATGAAGCCTTTTACCTGGACAAGGTCGAGAGCCCTCGATTCTTGCGCGTCTTCGCAAAAATCGGCCGCAGAACACCGTTATATTGCTCGGCCAGCGGCAAAATCCTGCTTTCCGGGTTCTCCAAAGAGCAACTGCAAAAGTACTTGTACGACACCGAGTTCACGGCATTGACCGAGCATACGATTACTTCGCCCGTGGCTTTACGCGAAAAATTAAAGACAATTCGTGATCAAGGCTACGCATTCGATTTGGAAGAGTGCGAGATGGGAGCCCGTTGTGCCGCTGTTCCCATTAAAGATCAATCGGATCGGGTGATCGCCTCTCTGAGCATATCCGGGCCGGCCGTACGGCTGAGTGATGAGACGCTCTATAAAGTCGTTGCCTACCTTTTAGAAACCAGTGAAGAGATCTCAACCCGAATTCGGGGCCATGAGGACGCCCTCCGAACTTCAGCCGAAGGATCTGAAACCGTCTGGCAGAGCCGTTGGTAAGTTAGTCCCTCAAGAAAGAAACAAATGAGCTTAGGAGTACTGGCGGTCCTGTCTTTGCTGCCGAGATTGCGGCCCTCGCTCTCTTTTTAGTGGTGCTGCGCCGGCCTGCCGGCAAGGCCATGCCCATTTCGTACGGGGTGGCATTTGTCCTGGCTTTTTGGGTTCTGACAGGTCCCGCTGGTCAAGATCGCGGCGGCCTCTCTAGTGCTTCTTCTATCAGCAAAATTTTATCGGCGGGAATATCGGTCAGAATCTGCCGGGTTCCACTGGGCCAGAGGATTTCAATTTTTTCGACTGTTTTTTGGCTGCCCAGGCCGAAATGCAAACGGATGTCATTGCTGCTGAGGTAGCTGGCTACGTTGTTGATTTCTCTATATTGAGTTCCGTGAGCAGTTTCCAGGCGAACCTTTGCGCCCAGGCCGAAGCGGTTGCTGTTTTTTCCCTGAGCTTTGATGGTGATCCAGTGATTACGGTTTCCCCCATCGTTTCGAAACAGCATTGCCCGCCCGCCGCAATTGGACAGGGCGATGTCCAAATCACCATCGTTGTCGTAGTCTCCGACGGCGGCCCCCCGTCCCACATGCTCGATCTGAAATGCAGCGCCGGCCAGAGATGAAATATCTTCAAATTCTCCGCCACTGTTCTCATAAAGCAGATCGGTCTGCAGATAGGAGAGATGGGGACTATAAAGCTCGACATTGTCGATGACGTGGCCGTTCGTGACGTAAATATCCAGATCGCCGTCGTTATCGAAGTCCAGAAGTTTGGTCCCAAATCCTAAAGGTTTAAAGCTCGATTCCAGACCTGATTCCTGCGACACATCTTCAAAGAAGAAATCTCCGACATTTCGATAGAGGGCATTTAGTTCTTCAGAAAAATTGGTGACGAATAAATCGAGTAAGCCATCTCCATCGAAATCGCCGCTGTCGGTCCCCATACCTGCCTGGGGCTTTCCGTTGGGATCGTATCCGGCGCCGGCCCGGTAGGTGATATCTTCGAAAGTTCCGTCGCCGCTGTTGCGATAGAGAAAATTTCTGACGGTATCGTTTGCGATATAGATGTCCGGGTAGCCGTCCTGATCCAGATCGGCAAAGGTGACGCCGAGTCCTTTGCCGGCCGGATTGGCAATCCCGGCTTGCGCGGATACATCGGTAAACGTGCCATCCCCGTTGTTGCGAAAGAGTTGATCCGGGCTGCCGTCGAAGGTTGTCGGATGGCAGTACATCCGATATCCCTCTTTTTCGAAGCCGCAGTAAGGATTATCGTCGAGATGGTAGTCCAGATAATTCACGACGTACAGGTCTAAATCTCCATCACGATCATAATCGAAAAAACCTGCACTGCTGCTCCAGGAATTTCCTCCGGCCACACCTGCTTTTGAGGTGCTATCACTGAAAGTGCCGTCGCCGTTGTTGCGGTAAAGAATGTTAGGTCCGTAATAGGTTACGAAAAGATCCAGAAATCCATCATTATCGTAATCGCCCACTGCCACGCCCGTGCCGGCCCCGCCATTTCCTGAGACGCCGGCTGTTTTTGTAACATCCAGGAAAGTGCCCTTTCCGGAATTTCGGTAAAGAACATTTCCAGGAGACGGGTTTTCCTCGGCCAGACTCTTACTGTTGACAAAGTAAAGATCGAGAAAGCCGTCGTTGTCGTAATCGATCCAGGCAACGCCGGAGCCAAAGGTCTCCACCAGGAACTTGTCCTCAGAGCTGCCGTTGTGGTGGCGAAAGTCAATCCCGGCTTCTGAAGAAACATCAACAAATTGGACAGCCCGGTCGGAGGAGACTGAAGACCCCGGAATCGGTGGGCTCATTGAAATCAGAAGGATCAGAGTCAATAATGCTATCACCTTATCCGATGATTGATTTACTCGCACGGCGGAATTCTATCTTATTTCTGACACTTCTAATTTTCGCCTCAGATGCTGTTTCAGGTAATTCCTCTATTAAAGAGGCGCTCAGTCAGGGCCGGGCCTATCTGGAGAGTGGCCAAATAAACCAGGCCGTGAGCGCTTTTAAGAAGGCGATTTCCTATGACCCTCGCTGTGCCGAAGCTCACATGTTGCTGGGATACGCGTACCGGGCAGGAGGCGCATACGAGCTTCTGGGCGAGGCCAAAGCGGAATTAAGACAGGCTCTGGCGCTCGACCCGAATCTCATCTGGGCCCGATTCTATTTGGCCAGGATTTATCTGGACCTGGGACGACTGAATAAAGCCGAGGAACAGTTGCTACAGATGTTACAGACCCGGCCGGAAGTCCCGCATGCCCTTTCACTTCTAGGGGAAGTCAACCGCCAACTTGGGAAACCGGAACTGTCAGTCCGGCATCATAAGCGCGCCCTGGAAATCGAGCCGTCTCTGGTTTCCGGCCACTATTATCTTGGGCTTGCTTATCTGGATCTGGAGAATGATGCCCAAGCGCTTAAGGAACTGGAGATCGCCTCGAACTCGCCAGATGCGATTCCCGAGATTCACATCTCACTTGGATCTCTTTATCTCGCTCAGGGCGACCTGGACAGGGCCGTCGAAATTTTAAAAAATGCGATCCAACTCGATCCTTCGCGCGCGGACGGACATTTGAAGCTTGCCAGGGCCTATCGGCTGAAAGGTCAGACCGATCTGGCCGAGAAGGAGTTGCAATTGCTGCTCGGGCGTGAAAATACTTTCCTGGACTCCCCATATTTCCAGAAGCTCAGGGCAGAGCTGTATCTGGAGATGGGCATAATCCGAGAAGATCAGGGGAAGATTTCCGAGGCCAGGCAAGCGTATTCAGAGGCGTTGGCCCTATATCCGGGTTACGAGGAAGCCAGGCGACATCTTGCTGGGCTTCACAATCGTGAAGACTGATTCATACTTGCAAAAATAATTTGACTCGATTGCGGTCCAACCCATAGACTCCGAAAGCAAATGAAAAGGATTTTAATACTGGCGGCACTGGTCGCCATCGTGATCCTGTTGGGTTGGTTTATAACTCAATTCAATGGGGAGGACACCACCGAACAAGGTCTGGCCTCTATCCAGGTGCCGGAGGGCTTTGCCGTCGAACTGGCAGCAGGACCTGACTTGGTCTCTTATCCCATGATGGCGGCTCTCGATGAACGGGGGCGCCTCTTTGTTTCCGAATCAACGGGCGCCAATACGATGACCACCGAAGAGATGCTGGAAAACCCCACCTATCGCATCCGGATGTTGGAAGACACCAATCATGACGGAATCTTCGATAAAAGCAACGTATTTGCCGACAAGATCACGCTTCCACAGGGAGGCGCCTGGCATCAGGGAGCTCTCTACGTCTCAGCGGCGCCCGACTTGCTGCGCTTCGAAGATACGAATGATGATGGGGTGGCGGACAAACGCGAGGTCGTTTTGACCGGCTGGACCTTGAACGTGAATGCCGCCGTTCTCCATGGGCCCTTCTTAGGTCCGGATGGCTGGCTTTATCTGACCGATGCCCGTCGCGGATACGAGATCCGAACGAAGGAAGGTGAAGTCCTGAAAGGCAAAGGGGGCCGGATCTGGCGTTGCCGTCCGGATGGAACCGGCCTGGAATGGGTGTCTGCAGGAGGTTTTGATAATCCAATTGAGTTAATTTTCACGCCTGCAGGCGAGACCATCAGCACGATGACTTACTTTATCAATCCGCAGGCGGGGCAGCGCGACGCGCTGATGCACTGGGTGGAGGGAGGCGTTTACCCGAAACCGCATTCCGTCATTGAAGAAGACACACTGACAAGGACCGGCGACTTGATGCCCGTCATGACCAAGTTTGCTCGAGTGGCGCCCTCCGGACTCCTTCGCTATCGCAGTACAGGCTTGGGAGAAGAGTATCAGGGCAATCTCTTCAGTGCGCAATTCAACACCCATCGGGTATTGCGGCACATCGTTCACCGCAATGGGGCAACTTTCAGGACCGAAGATCAAGACTTTTTAACTTCCACCGATCCGGATTTCCATCCGACCGACGTCCTTGAGGACGCTGACGGGAGTCTTTTAGTCCTGGACACCGGAGGGTGGTTCATAAAAGGCTGCCCCATGTCCCGGGTGACCAAACCTGAGTTTCGAGGCGCGATCTACCGAATTCGAAAGACGGACAACCCTAAAGTCGAAGATCCTCGCGGAACACAAGTCGATTTTGCTGCTTTGAGGCCGCAGGAATTGGCCCGATATTTGAAGGATTCAAGGATAGCCGTTCGGGACCAGGCCAAGGAGCACCTGGTTAGACGCGGCGAGATCGCCGTAAAGGCACTGGCTGGCTTGCTTCAGAGTTCCTCCTGGCCTGAGGTCCGCTGCAATGCGGTGTTCAGCCTTTTCCAAATCGGCACGCCCCAGGCAATGGAGGAGGTCCGGTCTGCTTTAAGCGATCCCGATTTTCAGGTGCGGATAGCAGCCGCGCGCGCCGCCGGCATGGGAAAAGATCAAGCCGCGCTAGAGCAACTGATGCAGGCGGCTCAGCGTGACGAACACCCTGCGGCCCGGCGCCAGGCTGCAACGGCCCTCGGACAGATTGGCAATCCCCGCGCCGCTTGGGCGCTGTTGAAGTCAGCCGCCGATCCGCAAGACCGCTTCGTTGAGCATTCAATAATTTACTCTTTGATTTCCCTCGATACACCGGAGCCATTGATCCGGGCTCTCAATGCACCCTCACCTGAGGTGCAGAAGGCGGCTCTAATCGCGCTGGATCAGATGGAAGGAGAGCCCTTAAAGCGACAGCATCTGATTCCCTTTCTGAGTCACTCGGATCAGGAACTGCGACGCACGTCACTTTGGGTCGCTACACATCACCCGGAGTGGTCGAATGAAATCGTAAAGTACCTGCGCACGCGTTTGGACGAACCGGAGTTTTCAGGTCAGGAGGCGGACTCGGTGGGAGAAGTCTTGATCTCGTTTTGCGAGGACCCGAGCGCGCAGCAGGCGGTTGCGGAAAATTTGGGAAACCCGGCCATTACTTCCCAGCGTAAGATTTTCTTACTGGATACGATGAATCGCTGTCCGGTCAGTCCCTTTCCGGAAAGCTGGATCGGCCAGGTCCGCTCACAGTTGCAGAGCTCGGAAGAGCGTGTGCGGTCACGAGCCGTACAACTGGTCCGGGCACGAGCCCTGACCGAATTTACGAGCGAATTGGAGCGAATCGCGAACGATCCTCAGGAGCCGGCCGCACTTCGTGTGGCGGCTCTGGACGCGCTGGCCATGACTGGGCCCGAGTTGTCCGAGTCCCAGTTCAGGTTTCTGCTGGAGCTCATCCAGCCTGACAATGAGGCGCTGCTGCGCCAGGTGGCAGCGGGAGTGCTCGGGCAGGCCGAATTGAACAATGAGCAGCTTACGATTCTGGCTCGGGAACACCTGGCCCAGGCCGATCCATTGATCCAGAGCAGACTGGTTGAGGCCTTCAAGGGGGAAGATAATCCTGAAGTCGGTGAAGCTTTGGTCGCTGCCCTGAAGAGGTCTTCGGAAGGCCTGGACAGTTACGCCGAGCAGGGCTTGCGCGATCTCTTTGCCTCTTACCCGGAGAGCATACAAGCGTCAGCTCAACCTTTGATCGACAGCATGCAGAAAAGGCGCGAGGAGCGTGTAGTCCAGCTTCATCAATTGAATGATCAGCTCGAGGAAGGAGACGTCGGGCGTGGCCGGCAGATTTTCTTTGGCAATAAAGTGGGCTGCTCCAGTTGTCACACCGTCGGGACCGAGGGAGGGCGGGTTGGTCCGGATCTGACTTCTATTGGCGCCATTCGCTCGCGGCACGATCTACTGGAGGCTATTGTTTTCCCCAGCGCCAGTTTTGTGCGCGAGTACGAGGCTTTTCGCGTGAAAACCGATCGTGAGATGTATTCGGGAATGGTTGCCGATCGGACTCCCGAAACAGTTGTACTGGTTACCGGCGCCGATTCCCGGGTGAGGGTTCCGCGAGATCAAGTCACCTCGATGGAAGCTTCTTCGGTTTCAATTATGCCGGAGGGTTTGGATCAATCTCTTACGAAAGAGGAATTTGCTGATCTAATCGCTTTCCTGGAGGCACAGAAACAGAGGCCAGATGATGGAAAATAAGAAAAATTCTCGCAAGAAGCGTGGAACTTTAAATCGGCGGGAACTGATCAAGTATACGACCGCTGCCGGCCTTTTCGGCGCCCAGGGCGCCGTTGCCCAAGGAAACGAGGCGGGCAATGCCCATCCCGTAGTTGTAGAAAATAGTCGCCCTGGTACCACCGATTGGCAGCTTACGTATGTCCGCAGCCAGCATTATCGATCACCATTAATTGAAGGGTATTGCTCGAGAGCCACGGTTCGTCCCGGAGAAACCATCGATCTGTTTCTGAGCGCCGATCCTGCCACCCCGGTTGTGATCGACATCTACCGCACCGGGTACTACGGTGGTACGGGCGGACGATTGATCACGCGATTAGGGCCGTTTGAAGTCACTCCTCAGCCTGAACCCCCTATCGCCGAGTTCCGGGTTCGCGAATGCCGATGGGAGCGGACCACGGCCTTGACTATCCCGGATGACTGGTTGAGTGGTGTCTATCTTGGAAAATTGAGCTGTGCAAATCAACGTTTTCAGAGCTATATCATCTTTATCGTGCGAGATGATCGCCAGGCCGATCTCTTGTTTCAATGTAGCGACACTACCTGGCAGGCCTATAACAAGTGGCCTGACGAATTTTCGCTCTACGACAGTGACCCGCCTGAGCAGCCCCATAGTTCCAGGACCTGGGTCAGCTTCGATCGTCCTTATGGGAAGTACCCTCAGGTGGTGGATCATCCGCTTTCCCAAGGCTCGGGTGAATATCTGCTGTGGGAATTCCCTCTGAGTTTTTGGCTGGAAAAACTGGGTTACGACGTCACCTACTGCTCCAATATCGATACCCACGTCGATGCTGAAGGTCTGAGCCGGGTCAAGGCTTTTATCTCGGTCGGCCATGACGAGTACTGGACGCTTGACATGTTCAACAATGTCAAAAATGCAGTGACTCAGGGACTCAATGCAGCCTTTCTTTCCGGCAACAGCATCATGTGGGCCATTGCCCTGGATCCGAGCGCCGATCTGAACCCTGAAATCATCGATCCGAGAACCGGCCTGACCGAAGCCGGCAAGCGCGTTCCGGTGAAGCCCAATTCTGGCGGAAATCCCAATCGACTCATGCCTCGGGTGGGGCGTTTCGGAGGAGTCACTCCGGAAGAAGAGGAGACCGGGATTATGGGGCCATTCG
>JBOGJG010000296.1:0-9573 GCA_050747825.1 Acidobacteriota bacterium
CGTTTCACACTTTCCCACAGGTCCTACTACGACGACGACTCTCATGGGGAGAATCGTCCTAATTTTTTAACTCAGACCGGACAGATCACTTGCTACAAAAACCGGTCATTTTAATTTGCTGTTGACAGTACTTTTTTTCCCTTGTCAAAGAGGCCGAGCCGGTGCTAGGCTATGCCTTACACGATTACGCCCTTTGTACCCCAGACATATATCGTTTTTTGTCTAGTTGCAGTTTCAGGCGTATTCAAACCACCGGGGCTAGCTTCCTGGTGAGGTGGATTTAAATAACGAGGTAAACGAGGCTATGGTAAACCGGAAATTGATTCGTCCATCTCTAACTGATCTCAGGGAAAGGGGTTCTTCGAGCTATGCGGGCGTTCAGCGAAAGCGAGTCCCTCCGGAGCAAACGAGCGCAGAGCAATATTACTACCTGAAGCAAATGTCGAATAAGACCCCGATGGTCGTTAAGCTGATCGACGGGGAGGAAATTCATGGTGTCATCGAGTGGTATGACAAGACTTGCATCAAAGTGAATCGGGAGACGGAACCTAATCTGCTGGTCCCGAAGCACATGATCAAATACATCTATAAAGAGAACGAGATCAAAGGCACTGACGAGGACATCTTTCCGGCAGAGGAAGATGAGGAGATCTAGCGCGACCGACGGGAAAGACCCGTTGCGGCGCGCATGACGCAACGCGTCGTGTTTTCGATGGGGGATCCGCACGGAATCGGCCCGGAGGTTCTGCTCAAGGCGCTGCAGGAGTGTATCTCCACTCAGTCGCTAGATCCTGTCATTTTTGGAGACCCGGAATACTTGCAGCAATTGTGCAGCGACCTCGGATTGTCGCTGCAGCTTGACCGCCTCGAAGTGATCTCAACCGGCTGGGCAGCCTATCCTCCAGCCTGGGGCAGGGAGCAACGCCAAGCCGGTGAATTTGCCGTCAACTCTCTGCTGAACGCAATCGCCTACTGCCGCGATGAAGGATTACCGCTCCTGGTTACGCCGCCGATCCACAAACATGCGAGCCGGCTGGCGGGATTCGCTTTCCCCGGACAGACCGAGTGTGTGGCCTCTTTTTTTCCCGATGCTGAGCCGGCAATGACCTTCTTTTCCGATCGGCTCCACGTGCTGCTGATCACGGCGCATATTCCCTTGAGCCAAGTGCCGGAGAGATTGACCGTAGGGGAAGTGGTGCGCAAGACGCGCCTGTTCTACCAGGCTCTGCGAGCCCTGGGGATTTCCAGGCCGAAATTGGCCTTGTGCGGGCTAAATCCTCACGCCTCTGAGGAAGGAATGTTTGGCCAGGAGGAGGAAACGATTCTGGCGCCCGCCGTGGAAAAGCTCAGGCGGGAACTGGGGACGGAAGCCGTTTCAGATCCTTTTCCACCGGATACCCTTTTCGGCCGGGCGCTGAACGGGGAGTTTGACGGGGTGATCGCACTCTATCATGACCAGGGATTGATTCCTTTGAAGCTCGTGGCGTTCGATTCGGCCGTCAACGTCACGTTGGGTTTGCCGATCATCCGAACCTCGCCCGATCATGGAACGGCTTTTGATATTGCCGGCCAGGGCAAGGCGGATCCTGGCAGCATGATAGCGGCTATTCGGTGGGGCGTGAGACTCGCGAGTGCCGCTGACCGCTGACCGGCAGTCAGCTCTGACAAGGGAACTCGTTCGCCCTGTTTTTCGTATTCGTATTGTCGTATTGGAAAGGTATGAGCAACACAGTGGAGATAGCGGACTCCGTCGGCCCTTTTCGGGTGCGTATCGGATATTGGATGAACACGGGATGGGAGTGGTTCCTGAAGGACATTGGAATGCACCTCCTGATCGGACTCATTGCTGCGATTTTTCTGCACGTCGGCACTATTTTTCTGATGGGTCCAGTTTACGCGGGCATGGCCGTGGCCGGGCTGCGCATGGCTCGATCACAGCGCACCGAAGTCCAAGACTTCCTGGACGGGTTCCGCTACTTCCTGGCGGCTTTCCTGAGTTCTCTTTTGATTTTCGTTTTCGTGGTGGTGGGCCTGATTTTTCTGATTGTCCCCGGGCTGGTGATCACCGCCATGTACCTCTTTACCTTCCACTTTATCGTGGATCGCCATCAGGACTTCTGGCAGGCCATGGAGTCGAGCCGCAAAGTAGTGTCCAGAGACTATTTTGGTTTCACGCTCTTTGTGGTGCTTCTTGGGATCATTAACGCTTTAGGTCTGGCTTTCTTTTGGGTCGGCATTTTACTGACGCTGCCGGTGAGCTATCTGGCTACTACGGCTGCTTATCTGGATGTTCTTGGAACTGAACCGGCTCTACTGTCCGACAGCCCCCCACCGCCACCCGTGCATATTGAGTAGAATGGGTCGGAAAAAAGGGGACGGTCACCTTTTTCCCTACGTGGAGACCATCTCTACCAGGGTGCGGACGCCAAATCCAGTAGGACCCTTGGGCTCCTGCCCTTCCTTAAAGAGGTCCACTCCGGCCATGTCGATATGGCACCAGGGCAGGTCGCCTACGAACTCCTCTAGAAATTTGGCCGCAGTGATGGCTCCGCCCCAGCGGGTGCCCACATTTTTGAGATCGGCGATATCGCTGTCCAGTTCCTTGCGGTACTCGTCATCCAGCGGCAGCCTCCACAGTTTTTCCCCCGACCGCTCGGCTGCCTGAAGAAGCCTCTCACAAAGCTCGTCATTGTTGCTGAACAGCCCTGCCCGGATATGTCCCAGGGCTACTATGCAGGCTCCGGTCAGGGTTGCCAGGTCAATGACGAATTCTGGGCTGAAATCGCGAGCATAGTGCAGGGCGTCGGCCACGATCAGCCGGCCTTCGGCGTCAGTATTAATGACTTCGACCGTCTTTCCGCTCATGGTCCGGATCACGTCTCCGGGTCTCTGAGCGCGTCCGCTGGGCAGATTTTCAACTGCGGGGATCAGCCCAATCACGTTTTTCTTGATCTGAAGCTCTGCAATGGCCTGCATAGCCGCCAGAACAGCGCAGCCACCGGCTTTATCGGACTTCATTTCTTCCATGGACTGAGCCGGCTTCAAGGACAGGCCGCCGCTGTCAAAAGTAACTCCTTTCCCGATAAAGACGACGGGACTGGCCTCACTTCTGGGATCTCCGAAATGTTTGAGGACGATGAATCGTGCAGGCTCGTCGCTTCCCTGCGCAACCGCCAGGATGGCGTTCATGCCCCTCTTTTCCATTTCCGGCTGACCCAGGACCTCGACTTCGAGTCCATAGCGCTCCGCGATCTCACGGGCCTTTTCGGCCAAAAATGGAGGATTGACGCGGTTTCCCGGCTCGTTAATGAGAGAGCGGGCAAGATTGGTGGCTTCTCCCAGGATCTGGCCGCGCTTCATGGATTCTTCAACCTTGAGGCGGTCCAGGGGCTCTCCGGATGCCAGCAGCACCTCTTCCAGATGGGTCTTGCTTTTGCCTTCAGTCTTGTATCCGTCCGGGTCAAACGTCGCCAGCACGAGACCCTCGACGGCAGACTGGGCGGCCCGCTCCGGAGACACTTCGCTGCGGCGGTAAAAGGCGACTCTTTTCATATTGTAGTTCTTGATTTTCCTCATCGCCTGAAAGGTCGTCCTGCGGATAGTGTCGGTTTTGTAATCCGCCCGCTTGCCGGCGCCCAGCAATACCAGGCGCCCCGCCTTCAAATGAGCAGGCCGGTAAATTACCGTGGACTGTCCTGCTTTCCCTTTCCATTCCTCAGTAGCCTTCATTTCCTGAAGCAGGCCTTCCAATTTACGATTCAGTTCGGCCGGCAATCCTTCCTCTAAATTTTCATCTTCAAAAAGAGGAATGATCAGCACATCGCTTTCGATGGCATCCCAATTGGAATGAACGAGCTCTGTCTTCATTATCGTCTCCGTTTTAACTCCGTTTGTACTTCTCGTTCAACCGTCTTTCTTCGGGCGGTCTCACGCTTGTCATAAAGCTGCTTTCCACGCGCCAGTGCGATTTCCACCTTCACCTTTCCATCCTTCAGATAAAATCGCAGCGGAACGATCGTCAGTCCCTTCTGGACCGTACTTCCGATGAGCTTGTTGATTTGCCGGCGATGCAGGAGCAGCTTTCTGGAACGTAACGGATCATGATTTTCGATATTCCCATGCGAGTAGGGGCTGATGTGGCAGTTTTCGAGCCAAATCTCGCCATTCTGCACGCGCGCATAGCTGTCTTTTAAATTGACTCGCCCTTCCCGAATGGCCTTAACCTCAGTTCCCTGCAGGACTATACCCGATTCATAGGCATCCAGGATCTCGTATTCATGAAAGGCCTTCTTATTTTTGACAAGGAGTTGTTCAGACACGTGGCTGCTTCTTTAGAAATTGCTCAAGTGCCGACTGCCAGGGCCTCAGCAGGGAAATTCCTTCGACCTTGAGAAGATGATTATCGAGCACGGAATAGGCTGGTCGAGGCGCCGGAACTTTCAATTCTACACTGCTCATGCGGCTGATCGGCACATTCAGATTCCGCAGAGAAATAATCTCCCGGGCAAATTCATACCAGGTACAATCCCCCGAATTGGTGACGTGGTAGGTTCCCAGGCTCCCGTTTTCCACCAGCACAAGGGTCAATTCCGCGAGGTCGGGTGTATAGGTAGGGCAGCCCCGCTGGTCATCTAGTACGGAGAGCCGGCCGGTTGCCTGAGCGCGTTGCTGTATCTTATCCACAAAGTGAGATCCATTGGGTCCGAAGAGCCAGCTCGTTCGGACGATTAGATGTCGCGGACAAAGCTCACGCGCAAAGAGTTCTCCCGCCAGCTTGGAACGACCGTACTCGCTGAGCGGGTTAACCGGATCGCGCTCCCGGTAGGGACGATTCTGGCGGCCGTCGAACACGTAATCGCTGCTGTAATAACAGATGGAACTGCCTTGTCGGCAAGCCGCCGCCGCCAGGTTCCGTGTGCCCAGGGCGTTTACCCGATGGGCCTCGACCGACTCCGACTCCGCATCGTCCACGCGTGTGAAGGCGGCGGCATGCAGAATCCAGTCGGGCTTAAGCTCGCCGACAACCTGCCGGGTCTGGGCAATGGAAGTGACATCCAGGTCCTGTCGCCCTAACGCATGGACCTCGTGTCTGGTCTCAAAGGCCTGACGCAGCGCATGCCCCAGCATACCCGAAGCGCCCGTGATTGCTATCCGCATACCAGACTACAGTTCCGATAACATCCTTCTTCGATCTTCATACATCTCCCGATAAAAGTCCAAGTAGGCGCCGCTGCGAACACGCTTGACCCAGTCCGGGTTTTGCCGGTACCAGCGAATGGTTTCGGCCAGTCCATCCTCAAATGAGATCTGCGGTGACCAGTTCAACTCCCGGCCAATACGGCTGGCGTCGATGGCGTAGCGACGGTCATGCCCTGGACGATCATCGACAAACTGAATCAGTTCACGGGATTTGCCCAGAATGTCCAGGATGCGATGAACTACATCGAGGTTTCTCTTTTCCTGATTGCCGCCGATGTTATAGGTTTGTCCGGGACGACCATCGAAGACCACGCGCTCGACAGCCCGGCAGTGGTCCTTCACGTGAATCCAATCCCGAGTGTACAGCCCGTCTCCATAGACCGGCAGAGACATGTCCTCGAGGGCATTCAGGGTCATGAGAGGGATCAGCTTCTCTGGAAACTGAAAGGGTCCATAGTTATTGCTGCAGCGAGTGACATTCACATGTATGCCGTAAGTGTGATGATAGGCCTGCACCATTAGATCGGCGCCAGCCTTGCTGGCGGCATAAGGACTATTTGGAGCCAGCGGACTTTGCTCGCTGAATTTGCCCGTCGGTCCCAGGGAGCCGTACACCTCGTCGGTCGATATCTGAACAAAACGGCCGATTTTCTTCCGGCGAGCGGCCTCCAACAGGATCTGGGTTCCCTGGAGATTGGTCCGAACAAAAGCAGAGGAATCGACAATGCTCCTATCCACGTGGGTTTCAGCCGCGAAATTGACGATGATGTCGATTTGATGGCTATTCAGACAGGCTTCGACATCTCGGCTTTCGGCGATGTCCCCATGCAAAAAGGTATAGCGAGAGTCCCGAAAAACATCAGCCAGATTGTCCAGATTGCCCGCATAGCTCAGCAAGTCCAGGTTGACGACCTGGACATCGCCTCTTTCCTTCAGGATATGCTGTATAAAGTTGGAGCCTATGAAACCCGCCCCACCTGTGATCAGAAGCTTCATTTATCGGATTCCTTTCCTGCCACCAGATTGGTTGCCCTCAACAGGGAATCGATAGTCCCGGCGTCTGTCCACCAGCCATCCAGGATGTCGTAAGTCATTTCGCCCCATCCAATATACCTGTTATTCACGTCAGTGATTTCCAGCTCCCCGCGAGCGGATGGTTCTAGCGTGCTGATAATCTCGAACACGCGCTTGTCATACATGTAAATGCCCGTGACAGCGTAGACAGACGGAGGGACTTTGGGCTTTTCCATGATCCTGATAATCCTGTCTCCATCCAATTCCGGGACCCCGAAACGCTGAGGATCGGGAACCTGCTTGAGAAGCACCTTGGCGCCCTTCCCCTGCTCGCTATAACGTTTCACATAGGATCGGATCGACTTTTCAAGCAGATTGTCTCCTAAGACCACACAAAAAAGGTCTTCTCCGACAAAATATTCGGCAAGAGAAAGAGCCTGGGCAATTCCCCCTTCCCCCTCCTGATACGCAAAATGAAGATGATGAAGGCCGAACTCGCGCCCGTTGCCCAGGAGGCGCAGGAAATCGCCGGCGTTGGCTCCTCCTGTCACGATCATGATGTCACGGATCCCGGCATCGATCAGAATCCGAAGGGGATAGTAAATCATCGGCTTGTCATAAACCGGGAGCAGATGCTTGTTGGTGACTTTAGTAAGAGGCCGAAGGCGAGTCCCTAAACCGCCGGCCAGTATAACGCCTTTCATGACACTCGAATGTTAACTGACCGGTGAGCGCTGAAGCAATCCTGAGTAGGTTTCCTCCAACTGATTCATGACCTGATCCTTGTCGTAAGCTCGAACCATTTGCAAGCCTTCCCGGCTGAGCCGTTTCCGCAACTCTGGACTCCGGATCAAGGCTTCCATGGCATCAGCCAGCGAATGCGGGTCTCGGGGTTGGGCGTAAACCGGACTGGTATGATGAGCCAAAATTTCCAACGGCCCGCCGCTGCGAGTCGCCACAACTGGAATGCCGGCTGCCATCGCTTCCAATAAAACGATTCCGAACGGTTCCTCCCAGGAAGGCAAAACAAAAATATCCAGGGCTGCCAGATAGTGCACGACGTTATCTAAAAAGGGGTAGAAATGTATTCGACCTCCGAGTTCCAACTGCTGTACAAGGCGCTGCAAGGATTGGGAGCAGGGCTGGAGCGGATCATTTTCCGCGCCCGCGATGAAGAACTCGAGATCTGAAAAGCGCCGGCTCAGCAAGGCGGCGGCCCGGATGAAGTCCTCCTGGCCCTTGTGAGGAGAAATCTGTCCCAGCATGCCGATGGCCAGCGGGCGAGTGATCTGGAAATGACGGCGGGCGGCGGCGCGGTCAGGCATACTCGCAAATCGCGTGAGATCAACCCAGTTGGGAATCTGCACCACGCGCTCGGGAGGGAAATCGAAGGCACTCAGGAGGCGCTGGCGCATTTGCCGAGTCGTGACAATGAAACGGTCAACCTGCTTCCGATAAAGAGCTTGCGTAACTCGATTTCGCCGCGGCGGATCCAGCAACTGGCGGGTCAGGATAAGCCGGCTCTCGAAGACCCGGAATTTGGCCAGGCAAGATATGAGATAGTCGCGGCCGGTGTGAGAATGGGCAAGCTCGAATTGGCCTTTCTTCCAGATCCCACCCAGCTTCCAGGCACTAGTCAAATCTACTGCAGACCTGAAAGGCAGGGGATGCAAGGCGATTTCTTGAAGCGCCAGCCGTTTCTCAATCTCGCTTCCCGCACGCACCGCGGCTTCGACCTGATGGCCGCGCCTGCGCAGGCTCTCGATCAATTCAAGAACATGCACTTCGCCGCCTCCATACCAGCGGGCGGAGCAAATTTGCAAAATCTTCACGGGTAAGCAGTCATTTCTTTCTGGCGATCACAATTAGAGCCTGGCCGGACAGGACGGGCCAGCTTATCAGTTGCCGGAAGACGGTCCAGTTTCGCCGGCGTTGGCGGCGCTCTTTCTCTCCCAAGAAAATCAGAAATGTTCCTGCTGCGATCACAGGGGCCACAAGCAGCAGAGCAAGATCAACCAACTTGACGCGGTTGGTAAAGATCTTTTCGATCGTAAATGACCCCTGTGCCACAATATAGCGGATCTGCCAGAGACTCAAAGGCATGATGTGAAGCGAAAGGTCAGTGGAGTCTTCCGGAAGCGGCCGGCGGAACTTATTGTAGAAGCCGCTGAAGAGAAAACGCAGCCGAGAGCGCACGTTCAAGATATTCGGAGTCGTGATGATCCAGTAGCCTCCGGGTTTCACCACTCTCTGGGCTTCCGCCGCCAAATGAAACGGATCGTGCAAATGCTCGATTCCCTCGACGCAAACGAAACCGTCAAAGCTGGACGAAGCAAAAGGAAGACTCTGGTGAAGATTGCCACAGACCCGATCGTCTGGAATTTCGCGGAGCCGCTTGAGGTTTCGATCCAGCGAGACGACTCGGAAAGACGATCTCTCCAGAGCGGTCCGCATCGCCCCGTGACCTGAGGGAGCGTCCAGCCAGATCCCGCCCGGCCTGTGCGCGACCCACTTCAGAACTCGATCATGAGTCCCCCGGTCAGCGTCCTGAAAAGGCTTCATGGTGAGCAGTCCGTCTTTTGCCTGAGCTCCCAGAGTTTGATGTTTCGCACCAGAACATAAAAGGAAGACAGCAGCGAGACAGCCAGCCCTGCCATTCCGCCGCGAAATCCCCGATCCAGGATGTAGTTTCGAATGAAAGCTGCGGCCGGGTCTACAAGCAGCTTCCAGGCGGAAGCCTTTTCGCCGCGGTCCCGCCTGTCCAGCGCCGCCAGTGTGGTGTAGCAGTCCAGTCTTCGAATGTAGGCTGACATGCTGGGAAAGGAGTAGTGCCGGATCTCCCCTTTCAGGTAGCCGATCGATTCGCCGGAAGCCTTGTCCAGCAGCCTCACCGACTCGTGCACTCGGCCTCCGTGCCATCGGCAAGATGACCGGCGGAACAATCTCAACTGGTAGTCCGGGTACCAGGAAGTGCAGCGGATCCATTGGCCCAAAAATAAGACGACTCGCGGTACACGGTACCCTACAGTGTTCCCTTTGGGCGTGTTTTTCCAGAACTCTATTTCTCGTTGAAGCTCCGAGCTTATCTCTTCATCGGAGTCGAGGCTCAGTATCCAGTCATGGGTTGCCAGGTCCACCACCGCGTTTTTCTGCTGAACAAAGCCTGCAAAGGCGGCTTGTTCGACTCGAGCGCCTGCCTCACCCGCAATCTCGCAGGTCCGGTCACTGGAGCCCGAGTCCAGCACAACGATTTCATCAGCCCAGGAAAGGCTGGCAAGGGCCCGCCCGATATTCGCTTCCTCATTGCAGGTGATGATCACGGCCGAGACCTGGGTGGAGTGGGTGGGGTCAGGTCCTGCG
>JBOGJG010000297.1:0-5223 GCA_050747825.1 Acidobacteriota bacterium
GGAAAAACTCAAGATCTGACCCCACCTACCGCCCGGCGTCCGGCGGCTCCGGAATCGTAATATCGATCTCCTTCACAGCACCGAAGTCGCTCAAAGGGCGGTCGCGTCCTTCCGAAGGCCCCACGACCAGGATGGCGAACTGTTCCGGATGGACGTACTGACGGGCAGCCTCCCGAACCTGTTCGAGGGTGACATTTTCAATTCCCTCCCGGTATTTGGACAGCCAGTCCATCGGGTAGCCGTAGTACGCATAGGTCATCTGCTGGCTCAGAATTGCGGCTCTGGAATCAAAGCTGAAAATAAAGGAGTTCAAGATGGATTCCTTGGCCCGATTCACTTCCACCTCGGTCGGAGGCTGCGTGCTCAGCTTGCGCGCTTCCTCCAGCAGCGCTTCGATTCCCGCTCCCGTGGTCTCCGTCTTGGTATCCATGGTCATGCGAAACAGGCCGTGATGGTCCCAATTGCTTCCCACGGCTCCGTAAACCGAATAGGCAAGGCCTTTCTGGGAGCGGACACTGGAGAAGAGCCGGGAGGCAAAGGAACCGGAGAGCACCTCGTTCAAAACCTGAACGGCGTAATAATCGGGGTTGTTGCGGACGATCCCCAGGTGACCCATGGTAATCGTAGACTGGGTCACGTCATCTTTCCGCGCGTAGTAAAGGCCGGGAGCAGGCTGTCGGTCGTAGGATACCTCAACTTCCTCCGGAGCCGAACCCTTCTCCCAGTCTCCGAAGATCCGTTTAATCTCTTCCAGGGCCCCTTCGCTCTGAAAGTCTCCGACTACCCCCAGGATGATGCGGTCGGGATGATAGTAGGTCTGATGCCATGCCACCAGATCGTCGCCTGTGATGGAGTTTACGGTCGCATAGGTTTCATGCCAGGCGTAGGGCGAATTCTCTCCGTAAATGATCTGCGGAAATTCCCGGGAGACAATGGAGCTGGCGCTGTCGTTCTGGCGGGCGATACCGGCCATGACCTGCATCTTGGCGACCTGCAGCTTCTCATCAGCAAAGATGGGATAGCGCAGCACATCCCCAAATACCTTCAGAACCTGCGCGAAATCCTGCTTGAGCGAACTCATGGAGCCACCGCCCGAGCTCTCTCCGATGAAAGTCTCGACAACCGCCGCCCTGCTCTCCAGATAATCGTCCAGTTCATCGCCGCTCATGGACCTCGTACCGCCGGTGCGCATGACCGTACCGGTCAGAGAGGCCAGTCCGATCTTATCGGCCGGCTCCAGGCGGGAGCCGGTGTGAATCATGGCTGAGACACGGACGAGAGGAAGTTCGTGATCTTCCAGAAGCATCACGACCACACCGTTGTCGAGCACCACACGGGTGGGTTCCGGAACCTCGAATTCGGGAAGGGGAGGAAACTCCAGTTGGTCCACATGCTCGACCTGAGCCGGAACTGGGCTCGAAAGTATAGCTGCCCAAAGAAAAACCGTAACAAATCGCCTGTTCATTCTTCTTAGCTCCACTAGGAAGTGAATAGTGAATAATCTTCTTAATCTTTTCACTATTCCCTTTTCACTTCGTAACCACCATCCCGACCGTGCGGTTGGTCTCCGTGAAGACCTCATTGGCCACTCTCTGAATGTCTTCCTTGGTCACCTTCTCCAAGCGTTCGAGATAGCGAAACAACTCACGCCAGTCTCCGAAAAGGGTGTGGTAGGTGGTCAGTTGCTCGGCCAGGCCCGAATTGCTCCCCAGCGAACGGATCAAGTTGGCTTTGGCGCGAGTCTTGAACTTCTGCAGTTCTTCATCCGTGACAGGCTCGCTTCTGAGCCGCTCGATTTCGGCGTGGATAGCCTTTTGCACCTGTTCGTTAGCAATACTGCGGGCCGGCACCGCAAAGATCGCCCACAGGTTGGGATATTTGTTTCCGGGAAAACCGGAAAAGGACTGAACGGCCACCGCCAGTTTCTTGTCGCGCACCAGAGCGCGATAAAGACGCGAGGTCCGGCCCGTGGACATGATGTCGTCGATGGCGTCATAGACGGGCTGATCGGCATCAATGACGGCGGGTTTGTGGTATCCCTCCAGATAGTAAGGCTGTGAGGCTTCTTCCAGTATCACCTGTTTTTTAGCGGTCTGCGGAGGTTCTTTGGTGCGCAGGTGTGGCGGCTCGGGACCGGCCGGAATCCGGCTGAAGTACTTCTCCAGCAGTGGAATCAACTTTTCGGACTCGACGTCCCCCACCACTGCAGTGACCATGTTCGAGGGAACGTAATAGGTACGGAAAAACTGCTCGGCGTCCGTTATGGTCAGTGACTGCAGGTCGCTCATATAACCAATGGGCAAATGATGGTAGGGATGCGCCGTAAAGGCGGCATTCACGAATCTCTCCACCAGCCGGCCCGTCGGCTGGCTTTCGTAGCGCATGCGCCGCTCTTCCTGCACGACATCCCTCTCTTTGTAAAACTCTCGGAAGACCGGACGCAGAAAGCGCTCCGATTCGAGATAGGCAAAGAGCTCGGTTTTATTGGCGGGCAGTGAATAAAAATAGATGGTGAGATCGGCGCCGGTTCCGGCATTGAGTCCCACTCCCCCGGCTCGAGAGATGATCTCATCAAATTCATTGGCGACGACATACCGGGCGGCCGCCTCCTCCTTTTCCTTGAAGGCCGCGAAAAATTGCTCGATACTCTCGGTATCGCTGCGAGGCGCCAGCCTGGCGTTCTGATAAGCCTGATAGGCTTTTTCCATTTCCTCCAGCGCTTTTTTCTCCGCTTCGAAATCGGTGGTGCCTATCTTCGGAGTTCCCTTAAAAGCCATATGCTCGAACATATGGGCCAGCCCGGTGATTCCCGTTACCTCCTGGGCTCCTCCCACATCCACGTAAGTGGCAAACGAAAAAACCGGCGCCACCGGTCGCTCGACGATAATAAAAGTCCAGCCATTTTCCAGCATATGAACGGTCGTCTTTTCCTCGAAAGACTGCAGATCCTGGGCGGCCGAAACTGAGCAGAACAGAGAGAATATGAGAAGAAGAAGGCCTGAGGTGTTTTGATGCGGGTGATGTTGAGTGCACATTGACTTAACCCCTTCCTTAATCAGCACAATATTCTAACATGAACTCAAGTGCTAAACTCGGTTCCCATCTCAAGCCTCAAACCTCAAGCCTCAGGCCTCGGGCCTCCCGTGTCATCGCCTTAGCCTATAATTGAACGATGGCCAAGATTCGTGTCCTGCCGCAGGTTTTGGCTCATCAGATTGCCGCGGGAGAAATCGTGGAGCGTCCGGCTTCGGTGGTCAAGGAGCTGCTGGAAAACTCGATTGACGCCGCTGCCACGCGCATTGTTGTGGAAGCCGAGGACGGCGGCAGGCGCCTGCTTTCAGTTAGCGACGACGGCATCGGCATGAGCGCGGAAGATGCGCAGGTAGCTTTTCAGCACCACGCCACCAGCAAGATCGCCAGCCTGGAAGACCTGGCTTCCATCACAACCCTGGGTTTTCGCGGTGAGGCGCTTCCTTCGATTGCCTCCGTGTCGCGCCTGCGCCTGCGCACCATGGAAAGGAGTAACGGCGGTCCCGCCGGCCATGAACCCGCAAGTAAAGGCTCCCCGGCGGCCCTTCCTGTCGGTACTGAGATACAGTTTGAAGGCGGCCGGATGAAAACGGCATCTGAGATTTCCTGGCCTACCGGCACTGAAATTGTGGTGGAAGATTTATTTTTTAATGTTCCGGCACGACGCAAGTTTTTAAAAACGGCCGCCACCGAGTTGGGCCACGTGAGCCGGCAGGTCATGCAATACGCTCTGGCCTACCCGGCTGTGGAGTTTTCTTTCCTGAACCAGAAGCGGCCGCTTTTCCAGGCGCCCGCCGTTTCCACTCTGGAAGAGCGTATTCATCAGGTTATGGGCGAGGCTTCACTGAAAAATCTCGTTCCGGTGGAATTTGAAAAGGAAGGAGTGCGAGTGCACGGCTTTACTTCACTGCCTCACGAGCAGCGTAGCAACGGCAACTCCCAGTTCCTGTATGTGAACGGACGGATGGTGCGAGACCGAGTGCTGACCCATGCCCTGCGCCAGGCTTATCAAGACCTCATCCCTTCAAGCGCTTATCCAGTGGCTTTCTTATTCATTGAAATTGATCCCCATCAAGTGGATGTGAACGTGCATCCCAGTAAGATCGAAATTCGATTCCGCGACTCGCGTCCCGTGCACAGCGCCATCTACCACGGCATCGAAGAAGCGCTGGTGAGGAGGAAGACCACGCTGGGCAGTCTGGCAAGGGACATTCCCGCCTATCAGATGCAGGCGGCCGCCTGGCCCGAAAGCAGGCCTGAGGCGGGCGCGATTGAGCAGAGCATCCAAAGTTATCTCCAGGGACGATCAGATTATAGTCGTCGGTGGGGAGGAAATTTTGCAAGTGGGACGGTAGGAGTGCAGGCGCTTTCCGGTCTCCAGCCTCAGGCCTCAGGCGGATACCCTCTGGGTGGGCCTCAGGCCTCTTCCTCGGATCCCCACCGCTACGACATCCCGGAGACAGCCGATCTCAGCACGGTGCCGGTGGTCCTGGGGCAGTTTGTGGAGAGCTTTATCGTGGCTGCCGATCGTGAGGGAGTCATGGTGATCGACCAGCACGTGGCTCACGAACGGATTCTCTATGATCGGGCTCTAAAGGCCATGCAGTCCGAGGCAGGCTGCCCCATACAACGGCTGCTCCTGCCTCTGACTGTCGAGCTGAACGCCCACCAGAGGTCGCTCTTGGAAATGATTCTGGAGGACCTCAATCGCAACGGCTTTGAAGTGGAGTGGTTCGGCTCGAGCACACTGGTGCTCAAAGGCGTGCCCGTCCTGGCTCGAGATTGTGAAGTCGAATCCCTCATCCGGGATACCCTGGAAGCGGTTGATTCCATTCGCTCCGAATTGGATTCAGGAAGCGCGGTCAGCCGCCTGCGTGAGAAGATTGCCATCAGCCTCTCCTGTCGGGCCGCCATTAAAATCAACACTCGCCTCTCACCGGAAAAAATGCAGTGGCTGCTCGACGAGTTGTTTCGCTGCGAAAGCCCTTACACCTGTCCCCACGGGCGCCCCATCGTTCTGCGCATGAATATTGAAGACGTACTGCGGGGATTCAGGAGGATCTGAACGTAAACGACCACCGCCAAAGACGGTGGCTTTACCGCCGGCCACTGACCGCTGACCGCTGACCGCTGACCACTGACCGTCTTCGAACTGGTCAGCGGTCAGCGGTCAGTAGGCGAGCGTAGCGAGCC
>JBOGJG010000298.1:0-2271 GCA_050747825.1 Acidobacteriota bacterium
GCCCAACGAGCGAATGGACCTGACGGCGCGGCGCGCTCCTCAACGTGGTAAGTTAATCCATGCGGCGAGTCCCGGTAAGCTGGTTAGCTCCAGTGAGTAGCGCCGCAGGTCATTCGCGAATCCGTTATACGGCATAGAGGGGGTTATTGGAAGTTGGAAATTTTGCTTGGCATCGCTCTCTTTCTCGCCCTCTTTCTCGCCTGCTTGGCCGGCATACATGGGTGGTTCTCCGACAAATCGACAAGGCTTAAAGAAAACCAGTACAACAGAGAGCTCAAGGCCAAACTGGAAACTGCAACGCGCGAATTTGACCAAGAGGTCAAGGCGAGGCTTGCAGAGTTTTCTAGGCGTACACAATATCTTGATGAGAGGGACGCGGCGTTCAAGCAGGGCTACTTGTGCGGGCGTCATTGGCTTGCAGAATACATTGGCGATGCAGACCGCAGCTACGATGAATCTCTGGTTAGAGTACTTCGAACGAAAAAGCGCCCCGCGTTGAAAGCTGCTGATCAAGTAGCAGAAGCTCGACAAGAGAGACGCGAATATAAGAAGAAGGTGAAATTCCTTGAGTATCAGTTAAAAAGCTATATCGAATACTTTCCTATTTTACAAGAATATGAAGACGCGATTCTTAGCGAGGCGCTACAGTTAAACCCGAAAGAAGATTCACCGAATAGCTTGGAATCAACTGATCCCGTCCTTAAATTCGTTTCTAAGAAAGAATACGAAAACCTCGACACAATCGCACGAAACCAACTGGCGCTAGATCGTTTTCTAAAAAAACATCATACTCAAGCTGGCATTGGTCGATTCTATGAAAGGTACCTTGGGTATAGGTATGAAAGCGACGGCTGGGAGGTCGAGTATATCGGAATTTTCAAAGGCATGGAAGACATGGGCCGAGATCTTATTTGCAGACGTGGTAACGAGGTAAGAATAATTCAGGCTAAATGCTGGTCAGTAGAAAAACTTATTCATGAAAAACATATATTCCAATTATTCGGAACGGTACAACTATATCTAATGGAACAATCAAATAATGGCTTATTCAAGCCAACTGTTAAGCCTATTTTTATTACTACAACTACTTTAAGTGACGTTGCTAGAAAGGTCGCTGCGTGGCTTAATATTGCAGTACAAGAGAAATTTGTCCTAGATAAGTCTTACGCCAAGATCAAGTGCAACATTAATCAGTCAACTGGCGAACGAATATATCATCTTCCAATGGACCAGCAATACGACAAAGTCAAAATTATTCCCGGACTCGGCGAGTGTTACGTTATTTCCGTGTCAGAAGCTGAATCGCTCGGTTTTCGGCGGGCGTATCGTTACCGTCCGAATGCGCAAGTCTGATCGAAATGACTTCTAACTACTCGCTGCAGCCGACCGCCATCCCGCTACGCGGGCTGCCCGCGGCTGAGCTGGTGCGTTAGAGGGGCACTAATATGAAACCATGGCAGGGCAGAGTCCTCGCAACCATAGTTTTGGCGGCCACAGTCGGTGGATGTGGCGTTCAAAAAGCAGATCAAGCCGATGTCCAGCGGTTTTTTTCCACACACAAAGTCGGCAGTTCGCCGGACTATGCCGTCATGAAGAACGGGACGGATCATCTAACGACCATACATGGGTACATGGACGACCTCGCCACATGCATGCAGCTCATTGAGCCCTACAACAAAGATTCGTCGCTCTCAACTCTGCCTGGTACTTACTCTTGCGTGCCGTTGAATCACTAGCCCCTCTAACCACGGGCTCCAGTGGGACGGTCCTCGCGCTGCGCGCTCGTCCCGCTGCTGAGCGCGGACGTTAGGTGCCCATATGAAGATTGTCGCTGCTTTAATCGCGTTTGCTCTCGCCTCACCCACAGCAAGCGCTCAAGAGCTTCTTCTATTTGGGGGGCGTAATAATGAGACCTTCATTGGCTGCCTCAACTGCAGCAAATACGACTCCGGCTCAATCTGTAATCGCTATGGCGACTACGGTTCCAAATACAGTGATACAAGCATCTGGAGTCGCTATGGAACCTACGGATCAAAATACAATGAAGAAAGCCCATGGAACAAGTACTCGTCCAACCCTCCGGCAGTAGTTGATCGTAATGGTGGTTTCTATGGGTACTTCACCGCCAATCGTTACGAGTCAAAACGCACAACTATTCCATCGTTGCTGTTTCTAACGGATAACGTCGATTTGGTTGTGGAAGACTTGGAGAGAGCCAGGGATATTTATTGTCGTGAGTAGGGCACCTAACAATTCATTCAAGCCGAAGCC
>JBOGJG010000299.1:0-6858 GCA_050747825.1 Acidobacteriota bacterium
CATTGTGGACGATACTACTTAACATAGTAATACTAGTTGCTGAAACGTGGCGCGGCGAATGAAGATTGGCAGGTAGCTGGTTACTTTGGCCTCGCTGAATTCGGCTGCCGCCTGAACAGTGACTTTGCGGATATGCTCTCTAGAGCAGCACTGGCCGAGTTCGCGCCAGATTTCATCGACGATTTCATCCAGATTCATGATTATCCCTTTTCTGTTTCCAGCATGAGTTTTTCCTGACCGTTTCGCTCTTCCGCGCCTTCCTTTGGTTGTCTCTGACGGTAGCTGCCGTCAGAAGACATATCCCAGACTTTCCGGTTGTCAGAAAGCAGGGTCTCGAGGATATTGTCCAGTTCTTTCTTGAGGTCCTCGTCTTCTATCGGGACCATGGTCTCAACGCGGCAATCCAGGTTGCGATGCATCCAATCGGCCGAGCCAATATAATAAAGAGGACGTCCGTCATTCCAAAAGCAAAACACGCGGGAGTGCTCGAGAAAGCGGCCCACAATGCTGACGATCGAAATATTTTCGCTGATGCCTTTGAGTCCGGGACGCAAACAGCAGATGCCACGCACCAACAGGTCGATCTTGACCCCTGCCCTGGAAGCCTCATAAAGCTCTCTGATCATCTGCGGATCCTCCAGAGAATTCATTTTGGCAAGGATCCGAGCCTTCTTGCCCCTGGCAGCCATCCTGGCCTCCTGACGGATGAGTTGGATGAATCGCTCACGCATGTCGGCCGGTGCCACGAGGAGCTTCCGGTAATGGTTATGGCCGGCATGTCCCGTGAGCAGGTTGAAAAGATCTCCGACATCCTGGCCGCATTCCTGATCGGCGGTCAGCAAGCCCAGGTCGGTGTAGATTTTGGCTGTCTCGGAATGATAATTCCCCGTGCTGATGTGAACGTAGCGGTGCAAGCTGCCGCCTTCTTCGCGGACCACCATTGTGATCTTGGCATGAATCTTAACGCCCACTATGCCGTAGGACACGTGAATCCCGGCCTGCTCCAGTATGTTGACCCATTTGATATTCAGCTCTTCGTCAAAGCGAGCTCTGAGCTCAATCGTGACCGCCACCTGCTTGCCCCTCTCGACGGCTCGCAGCAGAGCTCGCAGGGTCTGTGACTCGCGGGCGGTTCTGTAAATAACCATCTTGATAGCCAAAACCTGAGGATCTTCGGCCGCTTCCTGTATGAAGCGTTGTACCGTTTCTGAGAAGGAGTGGTAGGGGTGGTGAATCAGTACGTCCTTCTCACTCACCTCTCTGAAAATGTCGATTGGCCCATCTTCTGAGCGCTGGCGCAAGCGAGGATGAGAACGGGGAATCCATGGCTTTAGCTTCAGTTCAGGACGGTCCAGTTCGGTCAGGGGGAGCAAGGCTCTAAAGTCGATCAGCCCATCGATTTCAAAAATCTCCTCCTCCTGGATTTCAAGGCTGTGGGCCAGCAGGCGGCGAACTGGCTTGGGCATACGGCTGTCCACTTCGAGACGGACTACCGTCGCAAATCGGCGCATCCGCAGTTCGTCCCGAATCATCTCCAAAAGATCGTTGGCTTCCTCTTCATTGCGCTTGACGTCGGCGTTTCGCGTGACGCGAAAGGGATAGCGGCAAATGATGTCTACTTTCGGAAAGAGAAGGTCCAGGTTGGCTTCCACAATCTGCTCCAGGGGCACAAAGACCAGAGCATCCTGAAGACGCACCAGGCGCGACCGGTTGGAAGGAACCTTCACGCGCACGAAGGTCGGTTCCGCCCTTCGGACCCGGCGGGTCATGACAGCCAGAGATAGACTCAGGTTGGAGATAAAAGGAAATGGATGTCCCGGGTCCACAGCCAGAGGGGTCAGGACGGGTAGAACAGCGTCCTGGAAATACTGTCGCAAATGCTTCTGGTCTGAACGGTCCAGGTTCTTGTGATGGACGAGCGAGACGCCTGCCTGCTTCAGGGCAGGGCGGATCTTTGTCTTGAAGCAGTCCATCTGGAGAACGATCATCTGATGCACTGTGTTCAAGATCGCCTGCCACTGCTGCTCCGGAGTGCGTCCATCAGGCGTCAGCTCCAGCACCTGAGCGGCCATCTGCCTCTTGAGTCCTCCAACTCTTTTCATAAAGAATTCGTCGAGGTTGGAGCTGAAAATCGCCAGGAACTTTACTCTTTCGAGGAGCGGATTTCGGGGATCGACTGCCTCGAAAAGAACTCGCTTGTGGAATTCAAGTTCACTTGATTCTCGGTTGAGATAATACTGCGGACCGGTGAGATCCAGATCTGCTCGTTTTCTCTTGGCATTACGGCTCAGCGCTTGGTCCTTCTTTCAAAAAGCTGAGCTAAACATTCTATTAAAGGGTGTGCTCCATTTGGGTCACATGTTTGCAACAATTCAGTTGAACCTATCGGCGCAGGGTTCCTGAAAGACTGCTTTGTCTTCCAGGCGCAGGGCCGTGAGCCCGCCGCCCCAAACGCAGCCGCTGTCCAGGGCAAACACTCCTGGGGATCGGTGCCAGCCCAGCGCGGCCCAGTGGCCAAAAAGCAGGGTGAGGCGCCTCGTCTTGCGACCGGCAAAAGAAAACCAGGGGAGGCAGCCCGGGGGCGCCTCATCGGGCGGGCCTGAAAAGTGCAAACACCGTTCTCCCTCGAAAGTGCAGGTCCTGAGTCGTGTGAAAACCTGGATGGCGGCAGAATAGCGCTCGATAGACTCCAGGTTGGAATCCCAGCGCGTATACCTTCGCTGAGAGACGTTCTTCAGAAGGCTGGCGGCAAGATCTCTCTGGAAAGCCGCTTCCGCCTCGTGACTGCAGGCAAGAACTTGATCTCGATCCCATTGAGGCAGCACTCCGGCATGCACCATCAGGTAATCTCCCTCGCAGTGCACGAAGGGACGCCTTCGCAGCCATTCCGTCAGCTCATTCCGGTCCGGGGCCGTTAGAACAGGCTCAAGAGTGTCCGAGTCTTTGGCAGGGACAAGATCCAGCGCCCGAGCCAGTAGGTGGAGGTCATGGTTGCCGAGCACGGCGATGATGCTCCGCTCGAGACTCCTGGCCCAGCGCAAGACCTCCAGAGAGAGCGGGCCTCGATTCACCAGATCGCCAACCAGCCAAAGCCGATCTTGTCCAGGGGTGAAGCGCAACCGCCTGAGAAGCCGCTCCAGAGTCTGGTAGCAGCCATGGATGTCGCCGATCACGTAGGTGGCCATGGCTCCTCGACCCCTGATCGCCGCCAGATCTGCCAGTAAGTGGCGAGTCGGCGGGTAAAGCAGCGAGGCTCTTCGCTGAAAATACGTTCTCCTACCGGCCGGATAAGGTTGCGCAGTTCAGCATGGCGGCAATCGATGAGCTGGGTGAGCAATCTTAATTCGATTTCGATATCGCCTGCTTCCATTTTTTGCAGGACACTACGCAGTTCGTCCAGGTCGTGGTCCTCCCCGAGGCAGTCACACAAAGTATCCAGTGGTTTGGTCAGCGCGCCCACAGCCTCAGGCCAGAGCGGCTCCAGGAGGCGCATCTGATACCACAGATATTTCGCCTCCTTGCGCCACTCGTGAAACTGCTCGGATGTCAAATCGCGGTAGGCTCGGGACAGCCCTTTACGTCCTCTTCTGTAGAGGCGCTCGATCCCTCGGCCGAGTGTTGAGAAATCATCGCTCTGCAGCGTCCAGTTTTCGACGCGAGCGCGTGCTTCCCGGACGGCCAGCGATGTCTTCTCTATGGCGCCGGCTGCATGAAAATCAGCCTTTCTGGATAATCGTAAGGACTCGAGCTGGGCATGTATAGCGGCAAATGACCGGGAGGCGGTCCGCCTGTCAGTCCGGGCGATTTTTTTCAATGTTTGCACATTAACGGCGCTTTCTCGCAAAGGCGAAAGAAGCCGTGCAGCGTCGCGGTAGAACGCATTTTCAAACCTGTAGTCCGATTTGCCGATCTCATTGTCTATCAGGCGCAAGACAGCCCGTATTTTTTTGAAGGACTTGCGGGTCTCGTGAACGGATCGGTCGAGATGCCGATCTGCAGTGCTCAACTGCTGCGCGGCTTGGTCGAGCTGTTCCAGCGCGACCCGCTTGATCCCAGCGGGCACCGTTTCGTGGATTTCCAGGCAATAACTCATTTGGCCATCATTCGCAAGAAATCCGGCTTAAGAAGCCACAGTAGAACGGCTGCCGGAGGGTTCCAAGAGGTGACCCGCAGAGAAGCAACCCCGGCCTTCTTCAAAGCCGTGACTGGCGATGAAAGCCCCAGAGCAAAAGCAATCAACTCATCCAAGTGTGGGGCGTGACCGACGCAGAGAATCTCTTGCGCATCCATGCGGGAAAGCTCGTTCCATGCTTCCGCCGGGGGGCGCCCCGGCTCCAGCCAGCTTATGCCTTTTTGATGGCGCGCAGCGACGCCCAGCTCCAGAGCGGCAAGCTGGGCGGTTTCGAGCGCCCGCAGGTAGGGGCTGGTCAGGACCAGTTCTGGAAGGACTCCCAGTTGCTTAAGTCCCCGCGCCGCGGTCCTGGTCTTCTCTGTTCCCTCTCGAGTCAGTCTCCGATCCGAGTCAGCCATAGACTTGCCTCCGTCCCAAGGAACAGCCGGGCCATGCCGCATCACATAAAGTCGAATGTCTGCCATTTACTCAATCCTGTTAGAATTCTCGGGCTCCACGGCTGGCAAGGTGAAACTGATGGTCGTGCCTTTTCCCACCTCACTCTCCGCCCACACCTGTCCGCCGTGAAGCTGAACGATATGTTTGACGATGGCGAGTCCGATGCCGCTTCCTCCTGTGGCTCGGGAGCGGTCCTTGTGAACCCGGTAAAAGCGCTCAAAGATTCGGCCCAGATCTTCCTTGGGTATGCCCATGCCGGTATCCTGCACCGAAAAGTGAAGGTCCTCATCGGCTGTCTGCAGGACGATTTTGACTTCACCGTGGTCTGTGTATTTGAGGGCGTTTTCGATCAGGTTGTGGAAAACCCGGCGAATGTAAGCTTCCCCGGCAATGAAGTAATCCTGCCCGCTCTGATTGTCATAATGAAAGCCCAGGCCCGTCCTTTCAAGCTCGCCTGCGAAATCATTTTGCATCTCCTTCATTAGTGCCTCGAAGCTGATGCTCTTCCATGCGGGTTGCCGGTGGCCGTTTTCCAATCGAGCCAAATTGAACAGTTGTTCGATCATCTCCGACAACTGATCCGAATTGCGGGAGATCTTCTCCACAAATTTCCGATGGACTGGATTCAGCTCCTCATTCAGGAGCGTCTCGGCATAACCGCGGATCGAGGTCAGGGGAGTTTTCAGTTCGTGGGACACATTGGACACGAAGTCCTTACGGAGATTTCCAAGCCTGCGCAACTCAGTGATGTCGTGGAATACGACCACGACACCGATGATGCGGTCCTTTATTTCGATTCGGGCAAATCGTGCCAGAAGTACCTTCTCAGAGACTCGAATTTCCGCCTCCCAGTTCATTCGCTCCTTCAAAACGGCTTCAATGCCTCTGTGAATCTCGCTGTTCAGGATCACTTCCAGGACCAATTTCCCAAGTGGCTGGGTCCTGACGTTGAATATTGACCGCAAGGCCGGATTAGTCGTCGAGATGCGCCCTCGTTCATCGGTCACCAGAACGCCTTCCAGCATGCTGTTCAAAATTGTCGTCAGGTGATTGTGCTCTTTTTCCAGATGAGAGAATTCCTGCCGAAATCTTTCGGATATCTGCTCCACTTTTCTGGCCAGGTTGGCGGAAAGGTCTCCCGAATGGATCGGGATCGAGCTTACAGATTCACCCGACTCGATGCGTTCCGCCGCCTCCGTCAGGATGTCTATTGATTGGGACGCCCTGCGCGAAGCACGCCACGCAATGGCTACTGCCATCAGGGCCGCTATAGCCGCTAACCGTAAGACCAGGCCTTGGGCGAAAAACAGCAGAAGCAGGGTGCAGGCGGAGCCGAAAAGGTGGGCAAGATGAAGTTTACGGCGATGCAGCATGGCTAGTCTTCTAGCGCAGAGCTAATGCGATAGCCGACTCCGCGAATGGTCTCAATGCAGTGATTCTGGCTACCCAGTTTATCTCGGAGTCTCTGAATATGGGTGTCTACCGTCCGTGTAGTCCCACCATAGTGATAGCCCCAGACTTTGTCGAGCAGGGTCTCGCGCGAGACGACTCGGCCTTTGTTGCGAAGCAGAAACAGCAGCAGGTTGAACTCGGTGGTGGTCAGGCTGACCGGTTTATCCTCGACGCGCAATTCGTAGCGGTCAGGATCAAGGACGATTCCAGCGCAGCGAAGGGGTTGTGCTGTTTCCTCCGCTCTATGGGTTCGTTCCAGGGCCTTCTTGACCCGGAGCACCAATTCTCGAATGCTAAAAGGCTTGGTCACATAATCACCAGCGCCTAATTCCAAGCCCAGGACCCGGTCGATCTCTTCTCCTTTGGCCGTGAGCATGATGATCGGAATGCCCTTGTATTCCACCTGGCTCTTGATTGCCTTCAGAATCTCCACCCCGCTGAAGCCGGGCAGCATGATATCCAAAACAACAAGGCTCGGCTTGGACTTCCTGATCAGGTCCAGCCCCTGCGGCCCGTTGTCGGCGAGGATGCAGCGATAACCCTCTTTCTCCAGGTTGAACCGGACCAGATCGAGTATGTCGGGGTCGTCGTCAATGATCAGAACGCTCTCAGCGGGCATGAGAGAAGCTTAGCAAATTTGTGTCACGGATCGGTCACAATCGCTACGACTTCGTGCAAATTTGGCAAACGAATCACAGAAATCTCGCGAATTATCAGAGCCTTTCTAGTGCTTCGTAACATAAATAAGTGCGCTATCGTCGCGAGCCGGGTACCCTATGGGTGCGGTCTGATGGCGAGGCGCGACGAGGGAGCATATCGGGAATATGGGACCGAGG